>DBGFLF010000028.1:0-5992 GCA_048528725.1 Collinsella sp. | reverse complement strand
TCCTCGATGGAGTAGATGTCGTGGTGCGGCGGAGGCGAGATCAGGCCGATGCCGGGCGTGGACTGACGGACCTCGGCGATCCAGGGGTAGACCTTCTTGCCGGGGAGGTGTCCGCCCTCGCCGGGCTTGGCGCCCTGGGCCATCTTGATCTGAATCTCGAAGGCGCTGCACAGGTAGCGGCTCGTCACGCCAAAGCGTGCGCTTGCCACCTGCTTGATGGCGGAGTTCTTGGAGTCACCGTTGGCCAGCGGGGTCTCGCGACGCGGATCCTCACCGCCCTCGCCCGAGTTGGAACGGCCGTGCAGGCGGTTCATGGCGATGGCCATGCACTCGTGCGCCTCTTTGCTGATGGAGCCGTACGACATGGCGCCGGTGTTAAAGCGGCGGACGATGTTGAGCGCGGGCTCGACCTCGTCGAGCGCCACCGGCGTACGGCCGCTGGCATCAAAGTCCAGCAGGTCGCGCAGGCGCACGGCACGGCCGGTGCGGTGCAGGCGGGCGCTGTACTCCTTAAAGGTGTCGTAGCTGTCCTCGCGGCAGGCGGTCTGCAGCAAGTAGACAGTCTGCGGATCGATGAGGTGATCCTCGCCGCCAAGCGGGCGCCACTTGGTCAGACCCAGCGTGGGTAGCTGATCGGGAGCCGGGCTCTTAAGGATAGCGAGCGCGGCGTCGTAGCGCTCGTTTTGCTCGCGCTCGACGTCCTCGACACCCATACCTCCCACACGGCTCACCGTGCCGGCGAAGTACGCGTTGACGAACTCCGGCGTAAAGCCCACGGCCTCGAAGATCTGCGCCGAATGGTAGCTCTGCACCGTGGAGATGCCCATCTTGGACATGATGGAAACGATGCCGGCGGTCGCAGCCTTGTTGTAGTTGACGATGCCCTGCTCGGCCGTCACATCCAGGTCGCCGCGTGCCGCCAAATCGCGGATGCACGCATGCGCGTTATACGGATAGATGCCGCTCGCGGAGTAGCCCACCAGCGCCGCAAAGTCATGCGGGGACACGGCGTCGCCGCACTCCACCACGATGTCGGCAAAGGTACGCACGCCGGCGCGGATCAGGTGGTTGTGCACACAGCCCACGGCGAGCAGCGACGGCACGGGCACCTCGCCCGCAGCGGCACGATCGCTCAACACCACGATGTTCACGCCGTCGCGGACCGCAGCCTCAACGTCCTCTGCAAGCTGCTTGAGCGCAGCCTGCAGCGCGCCCTCGCCGGCATCGCGACGGTAGACGGCACGGAAACGGCGGGTCTTAAAGCCCACGCGGTCGATGGCGCAGATGCGGTCAAACTCCTCCTCGCTCAGCAACGGACGCTCCAAGCGAACCAGCTGGCAGGCCGTACGGGAGTCCTCGAGCAGGTTGCCGTGGTTGCCCAGGTAGAGCGTGGTCGAGGTGACCATATGCTCGCGAAGGGCATCGATGGGCGGGTTCGTGACCTGAGCGAACAGCTGATAGAAATAGTCGTAGAAGGAGCGTGTCTTCTTGGACAGGCAGGCCAGCGGCGCATCGATGCCCATCGAGGCGAGCGGCGCCTTGCCCTGCTGGGCCATGGGACGCACGACCTCGTCGACGTCATCCCAGTGGTAGCCGAGCTTGGCTATGCGCACGGCGGCGGGCACCTCGGCGTCCTCGACCGGCGTCGCCGTGGCAGGCCTATCGAGCGCGTCGACGGTCAGCGTCTCCTCGGCAATCCAATCACGGTAGGGCTTTTCCTTGGCGTAACGGGCGCGCAGCTCTTCGTTGTAGATGACACGCCCGCGGGCAAAGTCGACCTCGAGCATCTGACCCGGTCCCAGACAGCCGCTCGTCAGGATGTTCTCGGGGCTCACCTCGATGGTGCCCACCTCGCTTGCCAGCATAAAGCGACCGTCGCGCGTCACATAGTAGCGGGCGGGACGCAGGCCGTTACGGTCGAGGGCGGCGCCCAGGGTGCGCCCGTCGGTAAAGGCGATGGCCGCCGGGCCATCCCACGGCTCCATGAGCATGGACTGGTAAGCGTCGTAGGCGCGGCGCTCCTCACTCAGGCTGTCGTTGTGGTCCCACGGCTCGGGCAGCAACATGGACGCGGCACGCGTGAGCGGACGACCGTTCATGACCAGGAACTCGAGCACGTTGTCCAGAATCGCGGAGTCGGAACCCTCGCGGTTGATGATGGGCATCACTCGCTCAAGATCGTGCTGCAGCACGGGGCTGTACAGGTTGGGTTCGCGGGCGCGAATCCAGTTGACGTTGCCCTTGAGGGTGTTGATCTCGCCGTTGTGGATGATAAAGCGGTTGGGGTGCGCGCGCTCCCAGCTGGGCGTGGTGTTGGTGGAGTAGCGCGAGTGGACGAGCGCCACGGCCGTCTTGACGGCGGCGTCGTTGAGATCGATGAAGAAGCGGCGCATCTGCGTGGCGACCAGCATGCCCTTGTACACGATAGTGCGCGAGCTCATGGAGCACACATAGAAGATCTTGTCGCGCAGGGCAAACTCGGTGTCGGCCTTCTTTTCGATGGTGCGGCGGCACACGTACAGGCGACGCTCAAAGGCATCACCGGCGGGCGTGTCGTCCGGACGGCCCAGGAAGGCCTGCAGGATGGTGGGCATGCAGGCGCGGGCCGTCTCGCCCAGGTCGTGCGGGTCGACCGGCACCTCGCGCCAAAAGAGCAGTGGCACGCCGGCCTCGGCGCAGCCCTCCTCGAACACGCGACGGGCATCCTCTACGCCCTTGTCGTCCTGCGGGAAGAACAGCATGGCCACGCCATAGTCGCCCTCTGTCGGCAGAATCTGGCCGCACTTTTGGGCCTCTTTACGGAAGAAGTGATGCGGAACCTGGAACAGGATGCCAGCGCCGTCGCCGGTGTTCTTCTCGAGTCCCGTGCCGCCGCGGTGCTCCAAGTTGACCAGAATGGACAGTGCATCGTCCAGAATCTGGTGATGGCGCTCACCGTTGATATCGGCAAGCGCGCCGATGCCACATGCATCGTGGTCGAATTCGGGGCGATAAAGGCCCTGCTGCTGAGCGGAATCTGCCTGCATCGCGATCCTCCCCTAGATATTAGACAGTCAATTGAATAGGCATACTAGGAGCATCGCCGGCCCGTTGTGTTTCCCACCCGTTTCGAAACAATCGCGTAACGCGCACCCTACGAGTGGACACCGCCGACCTCAAGGGCGACAACAAGGGCCCCAGGTTCGGCCCGTAAGCTCACCGTTTCAAACATCTCAATCTGTAACAGGAAGACCCAATTTTGGCGCCTAGATGTTACAGATTGAGATTTTCTGCAGGATGGTTTTGGTTTGTCTCAATCTGTAACACGAAGGGCCGGTTTTGGCGGTCAGCCGTTACAGATCGAGATTTTCCATAGGACCATTTCTTCCTGTCTCGATCTGTAACAACTAGGCCTAATTTCCATCCCTAGTTGTTACAGATCGAGACATTTCGGCAACCCCCTTTCACCATCCTATTCAAATACGGCAATTCTGTTAGTCTTGGTTAACTTTTTAGCCTAAAACGGGTATCCTTTGCGGCGTCAAACAAACGGCACGCACACCGTGCCAGATCAAGGAGGCCCCTATGGCGCACCAAGCAGACCGACAGACAATGCAACTTGTCCTTATCCGTCACGGAGAATCCGAGTGGAACAAACTCAACCTGTTCACCGGCTGGACCGACGTAGAACTCACCGACACGGGCCGCGAAGAAGCCGCAGCAGGCGGTCGAGCCCTCAAAGAAGCGGGCTTCGACTTCGACGTCTGCTACACCTCGCGTCTCAAGCGCGCGATCCACACCCTCAACATCGTGCTCGGCCAAATGGATCGCGAGTGGCTGCCCGTCATCAAATCCTGGAAGCTCAACGAGCGCCACTACGGAGCGTTGCAGGGTCTCAACAAGGCCGATGCCGCGGCGGAGCACGGCGACGAGCAGGTGCTCATCTGGCGCCGCTCCTTCGATGTCTGCCCGCCGGCACTCGAGCCGGACGACGCGCGCGATCCCCACACCCAGGAGCAATACCGTGATGTCGCGCCCGATCAGCTGCCCTATACCGAGTGCCTCAAGGACACGATCGCCCGCGCCTGGCCTTATTTCGAAGACGAGATTCGCCCCCAGATGCTCGCCGGCAAGCGCGTACTCATCGTCGCACACGGCAACTCCCTGCGCTCACTCGTCATGAAGCTCGAGCACCTCACGCCCGAGGAGATCCTCAAGGTCAACATCCCCACCGGCGTGCCGCTCGTCTACACCTTCGACACCGATTTCAACGTCCTCGACAAGCGCTACATCGGCGACCCGGCGACCATCGCCGCCAAGATCGACGCCGTGGCCAATCAGGGCAAAGCACACAAGTAGCTCCAACCCAAAACCGACGCGTGGCGCCGCACGGCCCAGATGCGACGTCGCGCCGCCCATACACAGGAGCGCACCATGCTCAACCATCTCAAACAACGCTTTGGCTCCCAGCGCACCGGTGGTCACGGAGGCCTAGACATTGCGCGGCATATCGGCCCCGGGCTGCTCGTGACCGTCGGCTTTATCGACCCGGGCAACTGGGCCTCCAATATGGCCGCGGGCTCGCAGTTTGGCTACGCGCTGCTGTGGATCGTCACGCTGTCCACGATTATGCTCATCGTGCTGCAGCACAACGCGGCGCACCTGGGTATCGCCACGGGCGCCTGCCTTGCCGAGGCCACGACACGTTACCTCCCCCGCTTCGTCGGGCGTACGGTGCTCGCCAGCGCCTATCTCGCGACCATCGCCACCGCCATGGCCGAAGTCCTGGGCGGCGCGATTGCCCTTCAAATGCTCTTTGGGCTGCCCGTACGCGCGGGCTGCGTCATCGTGGCGGCAGTATCGATGGCGATGCTCATGACGAACTCCTACAAGCATGCCGAACGCTGGATCATCGCCTTCGTAGGCGTGGTAGGACTCTCGTTTTTGGCCGAGCTTGCACTAGTCAAGGTCGACTGGCCGCAAGCCGCCGCAAGCTGGATCACGCCCAGTATGCCTGCCGACTCGGCAACGATTATCGTGAGTGTCCTGGGTGCGGTCGTTATGCCACACAACCTTTTTCTGCACTCCGAGGTCATCCAATCCATGCACTTCGAAGGCCAAGGCGAGCAGGTTATCGAAGAACGTCTGCGCTACGAGCTCTTTGACACGCTCTTTTCGATGGGCGTGGGCTGGGCAATCAACTCGGCCATGGTCATCCTGGCCGCAACGACCTTCTTTGCGCACGGCATGGTCGTAGACGACCTCGCCGTCGCAGCGGCCACGCTCTCCCCCATTCTGGGCCCGGCGAGCTCGACCATCTTTGCGGTAGCGCTGCTGTTCGCGGGACTATCGAGCAGCGTGACAGCGGGCATGGCGGCGGGGGCCATCACTGCGGGCATGTTCGACGAGGAATACGATATCCACGACCGACATTCCTCGATCGGGGTGGCGGCCTGTTTCGTCGGCGCAGTGACGGCGTGCCTGGTCGTCCCAAATCCTTTTGAAGGTCTCATCTGGAGTCAGGCACTGCTGTCGCTTCAGCTACCGATTACGGTCTTTGTGCTCATACGGCTCACCAGTTCACCCCGCGTTATGGGCAAATACGCCAATTCGCGCCCGCTCAACGCGCTGCTCGTAGGGATTGGTGCCATCGTGACGATTCTCGATGTCGTGTTGTTGACAGGGATGTAATGGGACGGGGCACCTATCCAGGCAAACGTCTCGATCTGTAACATCTAGACCCGCTTTTGATGTCTAGATGTTACAGATCGAGATCATTCCGAAGGACAGCTCCGTTTGTCTCAATCTGTAACAAGTGGACCCAATTTCCACCGTTAGATGTTACAGATTGAGATCTTCTTCCGGACGGTTTTGGTTTGTCTCGATCTGTAACAGGAAGACCCGTTTTGAGCCGTTAGACGTTACAGATTAAGACAAAAGGTCGACCGGACTCACAACAGACAGGATCGGCCAACAGCAACCGTGATCCCTTGGGGACGGAGGAAAAGGGTCC
>DBGFLF010000027.1:0-8396 GCA_048528725.1 Collinsella sp. | reverse complement strand
AATCCAAGGGTTATACCCTAAGAGCAAACCACCCCTTTTAGGGGTGGTTTTGATTGCGGGGCTGTGCATGCGCTTGAGCAGGAGTATATGTCGCCGCCTGCCGCCCCATGCAAAAATGTGTTGCTAATTTAGAAGCTTATTCAAGCGCGTCGAAGTCGCGGCGTGCTGGCGTAGCATGAGCAAAAAATCAAGCAATGGAGGGTAACGTGGCAATATCGAAGACGCGAGAGCTCGAAGATTATTTTGAACGCATCGTGCGCACGCGCGAAGGCGACCTGCCTGGTCGTCGCAAAGGCGACGAATACTTGTCTCAAACCCATGCGCTCTACCATGGCGACCCTGCGCCCTGGGCTCTGACGCCAAAGATATTCGACAAGGATATGACGGCGATTCTTAAGGAGGCCGCCGAGCGCATGTACGGCATTATGGACAAGGTGACGCGGGCGTTTTGTTCCGATGCCTCCGTGCGTGCGTGGTTTCGCATGGATCAGGCTTTTGCTGACCTGTGCGCTATGGATGCCGGCTATGATTGCCAGATTCCCCTTGCGCGTGTTGATATCTTTCTTGACGAGGACACCGGTTCGTATACGTTTTGCGAGCTCAATACCGACGGCAGTGCTGGAATGGTAGTAACCGATGAGGTCTGCCAGGCAGTGCGAATGACGCCTTCCTTTGAGGAGTTTGCATCCGACCACCCCGGCTTTCGGCAGTACGATTTGTGCGGTAGCTGGATAGATGCATTGTTTGAGACCTATGCAGAGTGGGAACCGGCCCATCCTCGCCGCACCGAGGATAGTGCACGATCGGACGACGGGGCCCGCGTTGACGAGGGGCTCTATGCGCCACAATCAAAGATATATCCCGCTTCGGTGGCAATCGTCGACTATTCGGAAAGCATTGACTTGGAAGATGCGGCTCATTTTGTCGACCTTATGAGGCGGCGGGGTGTAGTCGCACGCTTTGCGGATGTGCGCGACCTGCGGATTGCCGAAGACGAGAGCGGTGCTAGGCGCCTGTGCGATGCCGTCGGTCCTATTGATTGCGTTTGGCGGCGTGCGGTGACCGGCGAGCTGTGGGATAAGCCGTGCGACGGACGTTCTGCCTTAATCGAGGCTGCCCAGGAAGGGCTTTCGTGCATCGTCGGTGGATTTAGAACATGGCCGTGCGCGACTAAGACTGTTTTTGCGTATCTGTGGTCTGAGGCGGGTCGGTCCTTGTTAAGCCCGGAGGAGCAGGCGTTTGTCCGGGAGCATGTGCCCTATACCGAGATCCTGGACGAAAGCACCCAGTTGTCGCGATTTGCCGAAAAGGATCGATGGGTTGTCAAGCCGTGCGGCGGCTACAACGCGGTTGGCGTTGTCGCCGGTTTGGATGCCACAGAACAGGAATGGTCCCAAGTGCTTGCTCGCGCTGCGGCCGCTGGGGCGATTGTGCAGGAGTATGCTCAGCAGTATCAGACTCCCTGCTTGCGTGGAACGCTTGTCGATGGGCCACATCGAGGAGAGGCGCCCAAAGGACTTGTGGATGATCTTGGTTTTGCGCCCGCTTCTAATATGGAAGGCCTGTACCTGTATCGCGGCCGTTTTGCGGGCGTGTACACACGCGTCGGTTTTGCCAACACCATAGGTGAGTGGACGAGCCGCTTGAACGTCGCAAGCTTTTTTGAGGAATAGCCGTTTCTTGGGGAGCCTTCCGTGGTTGCGGCGTTCGACGTGACGGGGAGATTTTGGCGAAGCCGGTGAGTCCAGTTCTATCTGGCGTTTTTGTTGCGGGGCTGGGCGTACGCCTGAGCTGGAGTCCTCTTCATGCGCTACCATGACAGACAACGAATTTGACGAACGACCCGCTGAGCTTGCCTCGGCGGGCTTTTGGCGTTGCAATGCCGGAGGAACAGCATGCTCATTCACCGTATAGCCGCGCAGCTCTACACTGCCGAGGCACTGCAGACCGTCGAGGCCGGGCTCGATGCTGGCGAGGACGTGACGCTGGCCGTGTCTCAGTCGGGCCGAACGCTTATGGCCGCCGCCCAGTTTGCGCGTCGTCCGCGCCCCACGGTCTACGTTGTGAGCGGCGAGGATGCGGCCGATCGCGCCGCACGCAGTCTGGCCGCCTATGTGGGCCTGGCGCACGTGTGCCGCTTTCCCGAGCGCAAGGACTACCCTTGGCGCGAGCAGGCGCCCGACGACGCCGTGGTAGCCCAGCGCTGCGAGGCACTCGGGCGCATCGTGCGCGGCGACAACTGCATCATGGTCGCCTCGGCCCGCGCGCTGCTGCGCTGCGTGCCGCCGGTCGAGAGCCGCTACTGGGAGTCCACCACTTTTGCGGTGGGCGAGGAGATTCCTTTTGACGAGGTGCCGCAACGTCTGGTGGGCATGGGCTACACCAATGCCGGCGCCGCCGACGCGCCTGGCCTGTTCCGTGTGCACGGCGACACCGTCGAGGTGTTTCCCGCGCAGGAAAAGGCGCCCGTGCGCATTGAGTTTTTTGGCGATGAGATTGACCGTATCCGCCGCATGGTGAGTTCGACGGGCCAGACCATCGGCAACGAGGACAGCATCGAGATCTTCCCCTGTCGCGAGCTCGCACTCACCGACGACGCCGTCCACAACATGCATGTGGCGCTCTACCGCGCCAGCCAGGACGACAGCAAGTTGGCGGCGCTGCTCGTGATGGTGGATGCGCGCATCGTCACGCCTGAGCTCGACCGCTTTTTGCCGGTGATGTACGGCCAGACCGTGAGTCCGTTGTCGCACGTGAGCGGCAAGGCGCTCGTGGTGCTGTCCGAGCCGCGCTCGCTGTTCGACGATTGCCTGCGCGCCTACGAGGATATCGAGGCACGTGCCGGCGAGGCGGGGGTCGACCGTCTGGACGGCCTGTACGTGCGTGCCCAGCAACTCGACTTTGGTTCCCAGCAACGCCTGAACTATGTGAGTCTCATCCGCGCCGGCGGTGCGGTGACGGCCGAGCTCAAGATCGAGCAGCCTGCCATCGCAGGATCGGACAGTCGCTTTATGACGCGCATCCAGGAGGTCGTGGGCAAGCGCTATGCCTGCGTGTTTGCCATCCCCGACCGCGGTGCGCGCGATTCGATGGAGCTCACCTTTGGCGACGAGGGCATTACCTTTGAGGAATCGCTGACCGCGGCGCCCGAAAACGCCGGCGCTATCGGCGACCGCGTGCGTGTGGCAGCGGCGGATTCCGCTGACCGTGCCGCACGCCAGGAGGCCCATGCCTCGATTCGCGAGCGTAAGGCCGACGCGCTTAACGCCCGCTCGCTCGAGGCGGGCGCCGCGCAGGCTGCCGCCGGCGCCGCCGTGCCCACCATCTCGCGCGGGCGCGTGACCTTTGTGGACGCTGCCCTGCCGCAGGGCGTGGTGGTGCCCGACGCCAACCTGGCCGTGTTCTCGATCGCCGATCTCAACGCCCGCATGGACGCCAACCGCGCGCGCAGCCGCCGCAAAGTTGACATTACGCAGATTACCTTCCCCTTTAAGCCGGGCGACTACGTGGTGCACGCCACCCACGGCATCGCGCTCTTTAGCGAGATCGCGCGCCAGGAAGTGGGCGGCAAGGAGCGCGACTACTTTTTGCTGGAATACGCCGACGGCGACAAGCTCTACGTGCCGCTCGAGCAGGTCGACCGCATCACGCGCTATGTTGGCCCCGACGGCGACAAGCCGCGCCTGACCAGGCTCAACACCGCCGACTGGACGCGTGCTACCAACAAGGCGCGCAAGAACGCCAAAAAGCTGGCGTTTGACCTGGTTGACCTGTATACGCGCCGCTCGTCGATTACCGGTATCGCTTGTCCGCCCGATACGCCCGAGCAGATCGAGATGGAGGAGAGCTTCCCCTACGACGAGACACGCGACCAGCTGGAGGCTATCGCCGACATCAAGGCAGACATGGAGGCGCCCAAGCCCATGGACCGCCTGCTGTGCGGCGACGTGGGCTTCGGCAAGACCGAGGTCGCCCTGCGCGCAGCCTTTAAGTGCGTGGACTCCGGCCGCCAGGTCATGGTGCTCTGCCCCACGACCATTCTGGCCCAACAGCACTACGAGACATTCTTTGAGCGTTTTGCCCCGTTTGGCTTGGAGGTCGAGGTACTCAGCCGCTTCCGCACGCCGGCGCAGCAAAAGCGCGCGCTCAAGGCGTTTGCCGAGGGCACGATTGATGTGCTCATCGGCACGCACCGTCTGCTTTCGGCCGACGTGAACCCCAAGAACCTGGGTATGGTGATCATCGACGAAGAGCAGCGCTTTGGTGTGCAGCACAAGGAGCAGCTCAAAAACCTGCGCGAGCAAATCGACGTGCTCACGCTCTCGGCAACGCCTATTCCGCGAACCATGCAGATGGCCACGAGCGGCGTGCGCGACATGAGCCTGATCACCACACCGCCGACCGGGCGTCGTCCCGTGATCGTGCACGTGGGGGAGTACGACCCCGACGTGGTGAGTGCGGCGATTCGCCTGGAGGTGGGCCGTGGCGGTCAGGTGTATTACGTGTCCAACCGCGTCAAGACCATCGACGATGCTGTGGCGCGCGTGCACGAGGCCGCGCCCGAGGCGCGCGTGGGCGTGGCACACGGCAAGATGAGCCCGCGCGAGGTCGAGGACGTGATGATCGAGTTCGCGACCAAGAAGATCGACGTGCTTATCGCCACGACCATCGTGGAGAGTGGCATCGATAACGCGACCGCCAACACGCTCATCATTGAGGACTCGCAGCGTTTGGGTCTGGCGCAGCTCTACCAGCTCAAGGGCCGCGTGGGCCGCTCGGCCACGCAGGCATACGCGTACTTTATGTTCCCGGGTGAGCTGCCGCTCACCGAGGAGGCCACGGCGCGCCTGACCGCGCTTTCCGAGTTCCAAGACTTGGGCAGCGGCATGCGCATCGCCATGCGCGACCTGGAGATCCGCGGTGCCGGTTCGCTCATGGGCGCCGAGCAGCACGGCAACCTGTCGAGTGTGGGCTTTGACCTGTTTACGCAGATGCTGGGACAGGCCGTGGCCGAGGCGCGCGGCGACGACGATGCTGGCGTGGAGGCGGCGAGCGTGGGCATCAACCTGCCGGCCGACTACTTCTTGTCCGAGGAGTATATGCCGGCGGTGGACCAGCGCGTGCTCGTGTACCGTAAGCTCGCGGCAGCCGAGGACCTGGAGAGCATCGATGAGGTGCAGGAGGAGACCGAGGCCGCGCACGGCGAGCTGCCGTTGGCGGGACTCAACCTGTTCAACCGCGCACGCATCCGTATTCGCGGTGAGCGCCTGGGGCTCGAGAGCGTCACGCTCAGCGGTGGTCGCATTACCTTCCTGGGGGTTGACGTTCCCAAGAAGGTGGCCTTTGAGCTTAAGACCCGCTATGGCGCGGTGAACTTTCCCAAGAGCCGCAAACTGTCGGTACCCTACAAGGCGGGTGCCGGCGCGGGCAGCGGCCTGGGTCGCGGTCTCGACGCCAGCGACGGCACCGGCCCCGTGGCCGCGGCACTCATGCTGCTGCAGCAATTAGGCACGAGCGACGATGACTAACAAGTAGGGGCGTGGCGGGGCATAGCTACCAGTTGTTCTTTGCCCCGCCACCTCGCAGGTTGATTCCAGCCCCATCGAAAGGAAAGCATGTTCGGATACATCTATAAGAAAGATGTCGCCATTATCGCGGTTGTCCTGGGCCTTTGTCTGGGCGTGGGCAGCTTCTTTGATTATCAAATCTCGAGTGCGCTGTTCAACATCGGCAGCATGTACGGTCGCTTTGTCGAGGCGGCCGGTGAGCTGCCGTTCGAGCTGACGGCGAGCATCGCGGGCGTTATGCTCGTGCGCTCGGCACGCCCCGATTCCAAGGCGAGCAAGTGGCTCGCTGCGCTGGGCGTTTTGATCAACGTGGGTCTGGTCGGCTACGAAATTATCGGATCGCTGCGCGTCGGCGGCAAGCTTATTGCGTTTCAGCTGGTTCTGACGTTTGCGTTGGTCATCGCAGCCAACTTCATCGCCTACCGCCTCACGCGCACGACCGAGCCCGACGAGCTTACGCGCTGGGCGTTGATGGTGCTGGCCGTGTGGGTCGCTCAGGCCATCATCCTCAATGTCATTGTTAAGCCGTTATGGTCGCGCCCGCGCATGCGCGTGATCGAGGCCACGCCGGGGCTCAATTTTCAGCCGTGGTGGGTGATCGGCAATCCCGACAAGTGGACCTATATCGCCGCCGGCGTGATCAAGGACGGGTTCAAGTCGTTTGCGAGCGGACACACGGCGCATGCGGCGATCGGCCTTATGCTCGCCGGGCTTCCCGCGGCAGCCTTTAAGGAAAAGCCTTCGCATCGCCGCGTGGTCTTTTGGACGGCGGCTGTGGTCGCGGCGCTCGTCGCCTTTGGGCGCATCGTGATCGGAGCGCACTTTTTGAGCGACGTGAGCTGCGGCTTTGCCCTGGTGCTGGTACTTGAGTGCCTTGCCGCGCGCATTGCCTACCCCAACGGCGTACAATAGCCCCGTTTGAATCATCTGGCCGATACCCGGTAAGAGAGGATTGCCATGCTCGCGTTTAACAACGACTATTCCCACGGCGCACATCCGGCAGTGCTGCAGGCGCTCGTCGACACCAATATGGAGCCGCAGCCCGGCTACGGTACCGATGCGCACACCGAGCGTGCCAAGCAGCTTATCCGCGAGACCTGTCAGGCCCCCGATGCCGACGTGTTTTTTCTGGTGGGCGGCACGCAGGCCAACGCGACGGTGATCGACATGCTGCTCGCGCCGTACGAGGGCGTCGTTGCTGCCGAGACCGGCCACGTCGCCTGCCACGAGGCGGGGGCCATCGAGTTTGGCGGCCACAAGGTGCTCACCATCCCCGGCTACGAGGGCAAGATGCACGCCGAGGATCTGGAGGACTATATCCAGGTGTTCTACGAAAACGAGAGCTACGAGCACACGGTGTTTCCGGGTGCCGTGTATGTGAGTCTATCGACCGAGTACGGCACGCTGTACTCCAAGGCCGAGCTCGCGGCGATTCACGCAGTGTGCCAGAAGCGCGAGATTCCGCTGTTTGTGGATGGCGCCCGCCTGGCCTATGCGCTGGCGGCCGATGAGTGCGACATTACCCTGCCCGAGCTGGCACAGCTGTGTGACGTGTTCTACATCGGCGGCACCAAGTGCGGCGCTCTGTGCGGCGAGGCCGTGGTGTTTTGCGGCATGCACGCTCCGGCGCATCCCATTCCGCGCATTAAGCAGCACGGTGCGTTGCTGGCCAAGGGCCGCCTGACGGGCGTGCAGTTTGAGGCTCTTTTTACCGATGGCCTGTATTTTGAGATTGGTCGCCAGGCGATTGAAACCGCGCAGGCGCTTCGTCGCGTGCTGCACGAGCGCGGCTACCAGTTCTTCTTGGAGACGCCGACCAACCAGCAGTTCGTGATTCTGCCCAACGAGGACATGGCCCGCATTCGCGAGCATGCCTCGATCGAGTACTGGGAAAAGTACGACGATACCCACACGGTGGTGCGTTTTTGCACCAGCTGGGCCACGACGCAGGAGGATATCGACGCGTTGGCGGCTGTCCTGTAGCCTGATGTAATGACAAGGGGCCGCCCCGCGCCTGAGCTTGGCGCAGGGCGGCCTTTGCTTTTGGGGGAGAAGGGTTGTATGACCGAGATGTCCGAGCCGACGATTCGCCTGGCGACGCCCGATGATGCGCCGGCGTTGCTTGCCATCTATGAGCCGTATGTGCGCCAGACGGCGATTACCTGCGAATACGAGGTGCCGAGCGTTGAGGAGTTCGCCGGGCGTATCGAGCGTACGCTCAAGCGCTATCCGTATCTGGTGATGGAGCTGGACGAGCGTCCGGTAGGCTATGCCTACGTGAGTCCGCTTAACAGCCGCGAGGCATACGACTGGTCGGTCGAGACGTCAATCTACCTGGCACGCGATGTGCGCCATGGTGGGCTGGGTCGCAAGCTGCACGATGCGCTCAAGCAATGCCTGGTCGCGATGGGCATCACCAACATGTGCGCCCTCATCGCCGTGCCGCACGACAAGGACGACGAGTACCTGACGCACAACAGCCAGGATTTCCATGCCCATATGGGATATCGCCTGGTGGGTGCCTTTGACCGCTGCGCCCAAAAGTTCGGCCGCTGGTACGATATGTGTTGGATGGAGCTGGTCCTAGCCGAGCGCACACCCAACCAACCCAAACCAACCTGGTTCCCCGACCTTCCCAAACCTACCATTTAGGGACAGGTTTATTTTGGCAGGTTAGCCGATGGGCTCGGTGTATTTGGCGCGGTCGGTGCGCTGGATGCGCTTGGAGACGTGGAGCGGGCGGCCGTCGGTGTCGTAGACGTAGTCGGTGATTAGGATCAGCGCCTGCCCGCGCTCAACGTTGAGCAAAAACGCCTCGTTTTGCGAGGC
>DBGFLF010000026.1:0-8096 GCA_048528725.1 Collinsella sp. | reverse complement strand
GAAAGCCATGAGGGCCAGGCCAATAGCCAACCAGCCGATCACGATGCTCCACTCCACCATGTTGAGGGAGGCGGGAGAGAACGGAATCACAAGCAGGCCGATGATGATGGCGCAGGCAGCGATAGCGAGGGAGATGCCAAACTTGCCACCGGGCACCTCGTAGGGACGAGGCAGGTCGGGCTCGGTGAAGCGCATGCGCAGGCAGGCGAGGGCGACCATGCCGCAGGAGAAGATGAAGGCGAGAGCCGACACGTTGGTCAGAGGGATAAGCATGTTCTTGCCCAGGAACGGACCGACGACGGTGATGACGCCCAGAACAACGCAGGCGAGCTTGGGAGCGCCGGACTTGGGGTCGACCTCGGCGAACTTCTCGGGCAGCTGGCCCTTGCGGCCCATGGCGAGCATGATGCGGCTCGTTGCGCCGTAGAAGGAGTTCATCGGGCCCATGGGTCCAAGCGTGGCGATGACGAGCATGGCCAGGTACAGGAGCATGTTGATGCCCTTGAGACAGGCAAGCGCGGGAACCGGGCTCTTAACAAACTCATGCCAGTCGAGAATGGTACCGAACGAGTAGATGCAGACCATGTAGAAACCGCCGGCGGCCAGCAGGGCCAGGGAGATGATCTTGCCGAACTTGTTCCAGTTGAGGCCCTCGGCTGCTTCCTCAGCCTGCTGAGGAATGGTGTCGAAGCCGGCGTAGAAGAACGGGGTCAGAACCAGGACCGACACGATGCCGGCAAACAGGCTGGTGCTCTCGGTAGCGGCCTTGCCGCCGCCAGCGCCGGTGACCTGGGAGAACACGGGCATGGCGTTGTCCGGCGAGCCGGTGAACAGCGAGACGCCCATGGCGAGCAGCATGCCGCAGAGCAGGGCCTTGGTCAGGAAGGCCTGGAGCTTGGCGGCCGAGCTGGCGCCGCGGAAGTTGAGGAAGATGACGTAGACTGCAAAGCCGAGCGCGATCAGCGTCGGGAACAGGTAGACGTCGGCCCCCAGGATGGTGTAGAGCTTGACGGCGCGCAGCCACTCAAGACCGGGTAGGCTGCCGAACATCTCGGACACGAGGGTCGAAATGGCGATGGCCTCCCACGGGCACAGGATGCCGTTGCCCAGGGCCAAAAGCCATCCGGTGATGTAGCTCAGTGTACGGCCAAAGCTACGATCGACATACTCGACGATGCCGCCCGAGATGGGGATAGCAGCCGTGAGCTCACCGAAAACAGCTCCGACGGGCACGAGGAAGATTGCACCCAAGAGGAATGCGATCATAGCGGGAACGGGACCGCCGCCCACGACCATCCAGTCGCCGACCTGCAGAACCCAACCGGTACCGATAATGGCACCAAAGCCGATGGTGAAGAAGTTCCAGAGCGAGAGCGTTTTCTTCATGCCGCCGTTATCCTCGACTGCAACTTCTGCGTTCTTGTCCGCCATTGTTCCCCTCCTTTCCTTTTTGACGCCCTTGGCGTCACCCCTTGCGCGGTCTGTTTTGCCGCGCGCTTTTATTTCGTGGCTTTAAGATACGGCCTTGGCACAGCAGCGCCGCTTGTAGCTCGACCGAAGGCAGAACTGCAAAACGAGCGGCGCCATTTTTGGGACGAACGGCGGGAGACGTCATTCGTCTTGGACGCTTTCATCTTGTCTGCTTTTGAATACCTGTTGCCGTGGCGCTTGGCGCGCGGCGCGGCAACGTTCATACCATTTGTCAGGCTTTTGGCGCACATGCCCATGTGTCGTGCATCTTTTTATGTAGGATAGACAAGTTACACATGAGGCAAGGTGATTCGAATGGCATACGGATACAATGACGGCGACCAACGGCCACAAAGCGTGCGCCTTGCCGGCCGCACCACACCAACGCCCAGAAGCACCTCCGACAACGACAACCCGCAGCGCCCCCAAGAGCAGCCCGGGGCTTCTTCGCGGCAACAAAGCCGTACCGTGCAGCAGTCAGACCGCGTGAGTACGAGCACACGCCAACGCCAGACCGACACATCGCAGCCACGTCGCTACGATCGCCGTAAGACCGACTACTACGTCAAGCGCTCCTTTTCGCGACCTCAACGCGATCGCGGCAATTCCGCCCCTCACCCTGCGTCGCACGCCACAAGCCACGCGCTTCCGGCCCGCCGCCTACGCCTTACGCTTTGCTCCATCGCCGCCTGCCTCGTCTTTGTGTTTTTGGGATCCTGTATCTCCCACGGATCAGCCGGTCTTGAGCCCACTGCCGAAGACAAGCTGCTTAAAGCTCCCGTCGCGCCCGGTTACTCCTTTGCGTTCTCGACCCCACGCTCGCAATGGCAGGCCGGCGCCATGCCCCACATCTACCAAATTGACCCCGCATGGTCGGAGCTGCCCTATGCCGGCGGCACTATTCGCGAAAACGCTTGCGGTCCCACTTGCCTCACCATGGTCTATATCTTTAAGACCGGCCACACCGATAAGACGCCGGTCGATATATGCGCACTGGCCGAAGCCGGCAACTACGCCCCCACCGGTGCCACCGAGTGGTCGTTTATGACAGGCGGTGCGTGGCAGCTGGGGCTCAACGGAACACAGCTCTATAACGATCGCGAATCGATTACCCAAGCACTTCGCTCGGGTGCGCCCGTCATCGCCGCAGTGCGCCCCGGTACGTTTACCAACGTAGGCCACTACATCGTGCTCTACGGCATCGACGACGCCAACCAGATTGGCGTCTACGACCCCAACTCGGCCAGCCGCAGCGCCCGCCGCTGGGGCGTCGTAGAGGTCCTCAACGAAGTCGAAGCCATGTGGGCCTACTACTAGTCATTGGGCACTCATTGGGGACAGACTTAAATGAGTACCTGGGAAACTGTGCCCCGCTTTGGACACTCATTGTGGGATGCGCTTTCCGCAGTTGATCGGTGCCACGCATTTAAGTCTGTCCCCAATGACCAGCCCTAGGCTGCCGGCAGGAAAGGAACGTCCCTAAGTGCCGGGTTGAAACAAAAGCCCCGCAGTCGGAGCGGACTGCGGGGCTCATGAAGAGAGGCTAGTTTGTGGGCGCTTTGCCTGGCGCCCACGAGAGAGGCAACAGAGTAGAGACTACTCGTGGATGCGGGTACCGGAGAGGCCAGCCATGGTCTCGGCGGCCTTGTCCAGAGCGCCGATGATGCAGGTGCGGCCCTTGCGGGAACGGGCGAACTTGATGGCAGCGCGAACCTTGGGCTCCATGGAACCCTTGCCGAACTGACCCTCGTCTGCCAGGCGCTCGGCCTCGTCGGCGGTGAGGTCCTCGAGCTCCTCCTGGTTGGGCTTGCCAAAGTTGATGGCAACATGCTCAACGGCGGTCAGCAGGAACAGAACGTCAGCATCGCAGTCCTCGGCCAGCAGCTCGCCGCCCAGGTCCTTGTCGATGACGGCGGGAACGCCCTTGTAGCAGCCCTTGTTCTCGTAGTCGCGGACGACGGGAATGCCGCCGCCACCGCAGGCGATGACGATGAACTCGTTGTCGAGCAGGTTGAGGATGGAGTCAGCCTCGACGATCTTCTTGGGATCGGGGGAAGCGACGACGCGACGCCAGCCGCGGCCGGAATCCTCGACGAAGACCTTGGAGGGATCCTCGGCCATGAACTCCTTGGCCTGCTCCTCGGTGTAGAAGGGGCCGATCGGCTTGGTCGGGTTCTTGAACGCGGGATCATCCGGGTCGCACTCGATCTGGGTGACGACGGTGGCGGCGTGCCAACGCTTATAGCGCTTGTGCATCTCGCGGCCGATGCCCTGCTGCAGGTGATAACCAATGTAGCCCTGGGACATGGCGCCGCACTCGGGCAGCGGCATCTCGGGGGTACCGATGGCATCGTGGGCAGCGGCGAAGGCGTTCTGGATCATGCCGACCTGCGGGCCGTTGCCGTGGGTGATGATGATCTCGTTGCCCTGCTCGATGAGGCCGAGGAGGGCATGGGCGGTGTTGCTCACGGCCTCGATCTGCTCGACGGGGTTGTTGCCGAGGGCGTTGCCGCCAAGGGCGACGACAATACGATCGGGCTTGCCAAGAGGCTTAGACATTGCTGGAATCCTTTCTGTAAAAGGCCTACAACCCATTAATAACCCGCGTCCGTGCGATACGCGAGTTTATTAAGGTTTATATTCTCTTTATCGCTCATTTTATTCATTTTGAAAATAGCGGAACGGTGAACGGTCGTTTTTATCCGCTCAGCGTACAGAACCCCAGCTCAAGCATATCTACGCCATTTACGTGCAACTTTATTTTAATAGAGCAGGGATTAGACCAGATTATGCAAACTATATCTTTGCTAAACACAAAACAGACAGCGCAATATCTTACTCGCACTATACGAGATTCTATGCACATATAAGTCGAGTATGCACCCCTGCAAAAACAAGGGGCTTTTCATCCAACAAAAGGAATAAAGAAGAGCTCCGAAAAAGCGGCAACGGCCAAGTCCCCCATCCATCCCCAAAGTGGCGCGAGGTTTCGCGGCAAAGCCGCGAAACAGCGAAGGGGACGGAATACCCGACCAACTACGTCCTTCATCCGCCCACACAATCCAAGGACGTAGTCGTAGCAGGATCTGAGGGCTGACCTTCGCGGACGCTCCGCAGGACGAAAGAACCCCCGCCGCACGTAGTGCGCAGCGGGGGTTCTTTCATGTCCGAGGACGTCCGCGAAGGTCAGTCCTCAGATCCTGCAGTGGGAGACCTAGGCCTCGTTGTACACCGTCTTGAGCTTCAGCAGGTGAGCGTAGCGGTCCATAGCGGCCTGCTCGTTCTCCTTGAAGAGCTCCTCGGCGCGCTCGGGGAAGGAACGCGTCAGCGAAGCGTAACGGGCCTCGTTCATCAGGAACTCCTGATAACCGCCCGCGGGCTCCTTGGAATCGAGCGAGAACTTCTTGCCGGCAGCAGCCTCGGGGTTGAAGCGGAAGAGGTTCCAGTAACCGCACTCGACAGCCTTCTTCATCTCGGCCTGGCAGTTCTGCATGCCACCCTTCTTGATGGAGTGCATCTCGCAGGGGCTGTAGCCGATGATGAGGGACGGACCGTCGTAGGCCTCGGCCTCGTGGATGGCCTTGAGGGTCTGAGCCGGGTTGGCGCCCATGGCGACCTGCGCCACGTAGACGTAGCCGTAGCTCATGGCGATCTCGGCCAGGGACTTCTTCTTGGTCACCTTACCGGCAGCGGCGAACTGAGCGACCTGACCCAGGTTCGAGGCCTTGGAGGCCTGACCGCCGGTGTTGGAGTAGACCTCGGTGTCGAAGACGAAGACGTTGACGTTGTGGCCGGAAGCCAGGACGTGGTCCAGGCCACCGAAGCCGATGTCGTAGGCCCAGCCGTCGCCGCCGAAGATCCAGAAGGACTTCTTGGTGAGGTAAGCCTTGTCGGCGAGGATCGCCTTGGAGGCGTCGCAGCCGCACTTCTCGAGCTCGGCAACGTAGGCGGCGGCAGCGGTCTTAGAGGCCTCGGCGTCGTTGACGGAGTCGATCCAAGCCTGACCGGCGGCCTTGAGCTCGTCGGACGGACCGTCAGCGGCGATGATCTCCTGCGTAGCAGCGATCAGCTTCTTCTGAACGGCCTCGTAGCCAACGGCCATGCCCAGACCGTGCTCGGCATTGTCCTCGAACAGGGAGTTGTTCCACGCCGGGCCGTGACCGTCCTTGTCCTTGCAGTAAGGAGCGGTGGCAGCGGGGTTGCCCCAAATGGAGGAGCAGCCGGTGGCGTTGGAAATGAACATGCGGTCGCCGGCGACCTGGGTCACCAGACGTGCATAGGCGGTCTCGGCGCAGCCGGCGCAGGAGCCGGAGAACTCCAGGTAGGGCTGCTTAAACTGGCTGCCCTTGACGTTGGCCGCGATGAGCTCCTTCTTCTCGGAGACGTTCTCGACCATGTAGTCCCAAACGGGCTGCTGGTCCATCTCCTGCTCGGTGGGAACCATCTCGAGGGCGCCCTTGGGGCAAACCTTGACGCAGTTGGTGCAACCCATGCAGTCGAGCGGGGACACAGCCATGGTGAACTTCATGCCCTTGGCCTTGGGGCCCATGGCGTCGAGCGTGCGGGTAGCCTCGGGCGCGGCGGCAGCCTCGTCCTCGGTCATCGCGAACGGACGGATGGTGGCATGCGGGCACACGTAGGCGCACTGGTTGCACTGGATGCACTTGGTCTCGTCCCAGTGGGGAACGACCACGGCGACGCCGCGCTTCTCGTATGCGGAGGCGCCCAGCTCAAACTGGCCATCGGCGCAATCGACGAAGGCGGAAACGGGCAGGCTGTCGCCATCCATGCGATCGATGGGCTCGAGCAGGTTCTTGACCTGCTGGGCGATGGAGGACTTGGTCTCCTCGGAGAGCTCGACGGGAGCGGCATCCTCGGCGGTAGCCCAGTCGGCCGGAACCTCGAACTTACGGAAGGCGGTAGCGCCGGCATCGATAGCCTTATGGTTGGCGTCGACGATGGCCTGGCCCTTCTTCATGTAGGACTTGGTGGCCGCGTCCTTCATGTACTGCAGGGCGTCCTCGGCGGGCAGGACCTTGGCCAGCGCGAAGAAGGCGGACTGGAGCACCGTGTTGGTGCGCTTGCCCATGCCAACCTTAGCGGCCAGGTCGATAGCGTCGATCAGGTAGACGTTGACGTTGTTGTTCGCGATGTAGCGCTTGGCCACGGCGGGCATGTGCTCGGCGAACTCCTCGTCGCTCCACTGGCAGTTGACCAGGAAGGTGCCGCCCGGCTTGACGTCGCGGACCATCTTGAAGCCCTTAACGATGTAGCTGGGGTTATGGCAGGCGACAAAGTCGGCCTTGGTCACGTAGTACGGCGAGCGAATCGGGGAATCACCAAAGCGCAGGTGCGAGACGGTGACGCCGCCGGTCTTCTTGGAGTCGTACTGGAAGTAGGCCTGGACGTACTTGTCGGTGTGGTCGCCGATGATCTTGATCGAGTTCTTGTTGGCGCCGACGGTACCGTCGCCACCCAGACCCCAGAACTTGCACTCGATGGTGCCGGGGGCTGCAGTGTTGGGCGCATCCTCGGCCTCGGGCAGGCTCAGGTTGGTCACGTCATCGACAATGCCGATGGTGAACTCGCGCTTGGGCTCGTCCTTCTTGAGCTCCTCGAAGACAGCGAACGCGGACGCGGGAGGCGTGTCCTTGCTGCCCAGGCCGTAACGGCCGCCAACGACCTTGATGCCCGTCTTGCCGGCCTCGTAGAGAGCGGAGACGACGTCCTGGTAGAGCGGCTCGCCGATGGAACCCGGCTCCTTGGTGCGGTCCATGACGGCGATCTTCTGGACGGTCTCGGGGAGAACGTCGACGAAGTGCTTGATGGAGAACGGACGGAACAGACGGACCTTGACCAGGCCGACCTTCTCGCCGTGAGCGTTGAGGTAGTCGATGACTTCCTCGAGCACGTCGCAGAAGGAGCCCATGCACACGACGACGCGATCGGCATCGGGAGCGCCGTAGTAGTTGAACAGGCCGTAATCGGTGCCGAGCTTCTCGTTGATCTTCTTCATGTAGCCCTCGACGACGGCGGGAAGCTCGTCGTAGACCTTGTTGCAGGCCTCACGGTTCTGGAAGAAGATATCGCCGTTCTCGTGGCTACCGCGGGTGTGCGGGTGCTCAGGGTTGAGCGCGTGATCGCGGAAAGCCTGGACGGCGTCCATGTCGCACATCTCGGCCAGATCCTTGTAGTCCCACATGGCGACCTTCTGGATCTCGTGGCTGGTGCGGAAGCCGTCGAAGAAGTTAAGGAACGGGGTCTTACCCTCGATGGCGGCAAGGTGAGCCACCGGCGAGAGGTCCATGACCTCCTGGACGTTGCCCTCGGCGAGCATGGCGAAGCCGGTCTGGCGGCAGGCCATAACGTCGGACTGGTCACCGAAGATGGACAGGGTGTGCGAAGCGAGTGCGCGGGCCGTCACGTGGAACACGGCCGGAAGCAGCTCACCGGCGATCTTGTACATATTCGGAACCATGAGCAGCAGGCCCTGAGAGGCGGTATACGTCGTCGTCAGAGCGCCGGCATTCAGCGAACCGTGGACAGCGCCGGCTGCGCCGGACTCTGCCTGCATTTCCTGCACACGGACCTTCGTGCCGAAGATGTTCTTACGGCCGGCGGCGGAC
>DBGFLF010000025.1:0-12125 GCA_048528725.1 Collinsella sp. | reverse complement strand
CTTTTGAATGACAAATTGTCGCTCTGGACGTCGCGCAGCGTCGAGCCGTTACGCCGTTCGGCAGAACGGCGTAACCTAGAGATCCCCGCCTGCGCCCAAAAGTTTGCGCATGACCTGTTCGGGGTTAACCGAGCCGTCGCGCGGGGCCAGGGCGGTGATCTTCTTCTGCATCTTGTATTCGTGCAGCTCGTCCTCGAGCTGACGCACGCGGGCACGGAGCTTTTCGTTCTCGCGCTCGCGCTCCTCGGCACGCTCCTTCATATCGAGGATGCGCACCACGCCGGCAAGGTTGATGCCCTCGTCGGTCAGCTGGTTGATGAGCTCCAGGCGCTCGATATCGGCACGCGAATACAGACGCGTGTTGCCGCCCGAGCGCTGGGGATTCACCAAGCCTTTGGACTCGTAGACGCGCAGAGTCTGCGGGTGCATGCCGGTCAGCTCGGCCGCCACGCTGATCATGTACAGCGGTTTGTTCCTATTGTCCTCGGCCATGCTACCTGACCCCTTTCCGTCTCGTTATCGTCCATCATAAGCCCGCGGGCGCGGGCGTGCGCCACGACCGCCCTAGTACGTCGCCTTGTAACGGTTGACCTTCTCGCGATAGTCGCGCGCGTCGGCCTCGCGCAGCTTGGTCATGGCATCGCGCTCGTCATCAGACAGGTTCGTGGGAACCTGCACCTTGATCTCGACAAGCAGTGCACCGGTGCGCCCGCGATGCTTAACGTCGGGCGCACCCATCTCCTTAAAGCGGAACTTCTTGCCCGTCTGGGTGCCAGCGGGCACCTTCAGACGAACCGTCGCGCCGCCGGGCGTCGGCACGTCCACCGTGCAGCCGAGCGCCGCCTCATAGACCGAGACCGGTACCTCCATGGTCACGTCGGCACCTTTACGCTTAAACAGCGGATGCTCCTCCACGTGCGTGGTCACGACCAGGTCGCCGCGCTCGCCGCCGGCAACGCCATACTCGCCGCGACGTTTGTAGCGCAGCTTGCCGCCGTCGACCGCGCCCGCGGGGACCGAGACCGTAATGGTCTGCTGCTCGCCTGTCGAGGGAATGCGATAGGTGACCTTGTGCGTCACGCCGCGGAACGCGTCCTCAGCCGTCACATCGACGGTCAGCGACAGGTCGCCGCCCTTGCGAGCGCGGCTGCGACCCGCGCCGGCACCGGCAGCGCCCGCAGCCCCGGCAAAGCCCGAGCCCCAATCGCTGCCCCAGGCGCCGTTGCCGCTAAAGATGCTGTCGAAGATGTCGCCCCAGCCGCTGGCGCCCGCGCCGGCACCGTAGCCGCCGCCATACGCGCCGCCCGCGCCCGGCATGCCGCCAAACATGAGCATCTGGTCGTACTCTTTGCGCTTCTTCTCGTCCGAAAGCGTTTCGTAGGCCTCGCTGATCTCCTTAAACTTGGCCTCGTCGCCGCCGGCATCGGGGTGATATTTTTGCGCGAGCTTGCGAAACGCGCTCTTGATCTCTTTATCGGAGGCGCTCTTGGATACGCCCAGGATGTCATAGAAGGTTTTGCCTGCAGCCATCGTAGCTCCTCTCCTGTTACGTCCGCCGCCCATGCAGACGACGGCTCATGCTTTCATATGGCACTAGGCCAGAAAGGGCCCCGGGTGTTGCCCCGGGGCCCTTCTCAATTACTCCTCGGTGCTCTCGGCCGTATCGGCCGTAGCATCCTCGGGCGCCGCTTCGGGCTCCGGTGCGGGGCGCTTCTCGCCACCGTAGGTCACCGTCACCATCGCGGAACGCAGGATGCGATCCGCCATGCGGTAGCCCTTCTGGTACACGTCGTTGACGGTCTCGTCGTACTGCGATGCGTCCTCGACGCGACCCACAGCCTGATGCTCGAGCGGATCGAACGCCTCGCCCTTGGGGTCGATGGGCTCAACACCCTCGTGCGCAAACACATCGAGCAGCTTGGCATGCACCGCGTCGACGCCGTCGACGAACTGCTTAAAGTCGTCGGCAAGCTCCTGGCTGCGGGCATGGTCGATCGCACGCTCGATATCGTCGACCACCGGCAGCAGCGCGGTGACGAGCTTCTCGGTCGCGCGCTCGCGCTCGGCGATGCGCTCATTGGCGGTGCGGCGACGGAAGTTCTCCCAGTCGGCCTGCAGACGGGCGGTGCGCTCGGTGGCGTCCTTTGCCTTGTCCTCGGCGGCCTTCTGAGCCTCTGCCGCAGCATCGAGCTCGTTGCGCACGTCGGCAAGCTCTTTCTGAGCCTGCTCGAACTTGAGCTTAAAGTCGTTGTCGGCGGCTTCCTCACCGGCGCGGATAGCGGCTTCCACCATCTCGTCCTCGGTCATCGTCGCCTCCTTGTTGGAATCCTCTACCTGGTTCTCGGCAGCCTCGGCGGCCGCGGCCTCGTTGGCCTCGGTATCGTCGACGGCCTCTACGGGAATCTTCACGTCCTTCTCCTCAGAGTCAACGGGGGCGGCACCAACGGCGGCCGCCTCCGTGCGAGCTTTACGGGCGGACATGATTACTTGTCCTCGTCGTCCACAACCTCGTAGTCGGCGTCGACGACGTCATCGTCGGCAGGCTGGGCACCGGCGGCACCGGCGGTCTGCTGCTGAGCGTCGGCGTAGACAACCTGAGCCAGCTCGTAGGCCACGGACTGCAGGGACTCGCCGGCGGCCTTGATGGCCTCGACGTCAGAGCCCTCGAGCGCCTTCTTGGCGTCGGCGATAGCGGCCTCGGCCTTGGACTTCACGTCGGCGGAAACCTTGTCGCCCAGCTCGTTGAGGGTCTGCTCGGTGGAGTAGCACAGGCTGTCGGTCTGGTTGCGGACCTCGACCTCTTCCTTCTGCTTCTTGTCCTCCTCGGCATGAGCCTCGGCGTCCTTGACCATACGATCGACTTCGTCGTCGGACAGAGCGGTGGAACCGGAAATGGTGATCTGCTGCTCCTTGCCGGTGCCCTTGTCCTTAGCGGAGACCTTGACGATGCCGTTGGCGTCGATGTCGAAGGTAACCTCGATCTGCGGCACGCCGCGGCGGGCAGCCGGGATGCCGGTCAGCTGGAACTTACCGAGCGACTTGTTGTCGCGGGCAAGCTCGCGCTCGCCCTGGAGCACGTTGATCTCGACGCTGGTCTGGTTGTCGGCAGCGGTGGAGTAGACCTCGGTCTTGGAGGTCGGGATCGTGGTGTTGCGGTCGATCATCTTGGTCATGATGCCGCCCATGGTCTCGACGCCCAGCGACAGCGGGGTAACGTCGAGCAGCAGGATGCCCTCGACGTCGCCGGTGAGCACGCCGCCCTGGACGGCAGCGCCGTCGGCAACGACCTCGTCGGGGTTCACGGACATGTTGGGCTGCTTGCCGGTCATGGTCTTGACCAGGTCCTGGACGGCGGGCATACGGGTGGAGCCGCCGACGAGGATGACCTCGGTCAGATCGGAAAGCTTGAGCTTAGCGTCGCGCAGGGCGTTGGTGACAGGCTGCTTGCAGCGCTCGAGCAGGTCGCGGGTGATCTTCTCGAACTCGGCGCGGGTCAGCGTGTAGTTGAGGTGCAGCGGGCCGGACTGGTTCATGGTGATGAACGGCAGGTTGATGGTGGACTGCTGGGCAGCGGAGAGCTCCTTCTTGGCGTTCTCGGCGGCCTCCTTCAGACGCTGCAGGGCCATGGGGTCCTGACGCAGGTCGACGCCGTTCTCCTGCTGGAACTTGTCGGCCATCCAGTCGATGACGCGCTGGTCCCAGTCGTCGCCGCCCAGGTGGTTGTCGCCGGAGGTGGACAGAACCTCAAACACGCCGTCGGCGAGGTCGAGGATGGAGACGTCGAAGGTGCCGCCGCCCAGGTCGAAGACCAGGATGCGCTGGTCGGAACCCTGCTTGTCCAGGCCATAGGCCAGAGCAGCAGCGGTCGGCTCGTTGACGATACGCTTGACGTTGAGGCCGGCGATCTTACCGGCGTCCTTGGTGGCCTGACGCTGGGCGTCGTTGAAGTAGGCCGGGACGGTGATGACGGCGTCGGTGACGGTCTCGCCCAGATACTTCTCAGCGTCGGCCTTCATCTTGGCGAGCACCATGGCGCTCACCTGCTCGGCGGTGTAATCCTTGCCCTCGATGTTGACGACGGCACGGCCGCCCTGGCCCTCCTTGACCTCATACGGCACGGTCTTGAGCTCGGAGGTGCACTCGGAGTACTTGCGGCCCATGAAGCGCTTGATGGAGAACACGGTGTTCTTGGGGTTGGTGACCGCCTGGTTCTTAGCGGCCTTGCCCACGACGCGGTCGCCGTCGGCGCGGAAGCCAACGACGGACGGGGTGGTGCGGTCGCCCTCGGCGTTCACGATGATGGTCGGAGAACCGCCCTCGAGGACGGCCATAGCGGAGTTGGTAGTACCAAGGTCGATACCAAGAATCTTACCCATTAGAAATTCCCTCTCTCTTGTGCGTTTGCACCGACTCGGCGGTCTGCCGAGCGGTGTTTCGGCTTGTCTTTCAGGATGTAGTGTATCCCCTTATGGGCCGGAATATACAAAATCTAAGTCAATTCATATAAGATTTCTTATTGCCGAGAGTTTAGGTTCTTAAATGCGCAGGTAGATGCGCTGTTTGAGTTCTAGGCAAATCTATCGAGATCTATGTAGAGATGGCTGAGGCTTGGGTCCGAGGGTGCCTGGGGCTGCCTTGCGGAAAGCTCGTCCCGTTTTGAGAGCTGATACCGGGTCGCAGTTTCCGCTAGCGGGCCCAACCGGAAACTGCGACCCGGTTTTCGGCCAAATAACGGGATGCCCTTTCCGCAGGCGCGCCCAATAGCTCAATATTTCAAGTCACCTTTAGCTAACATTTACGCAGCTCAACGGCCCCACCTGCACGTTTTTTAGTAAACCTTGGCATACTCGGCGAACGGTATGAAGATGCCGGTCAGAGGGTATTGCAAACGGTCGCTCCCGTGGTATGTTTTTGCCCGAATCAAACCGACGCGCATCGCCTGTAGCGTCGGTCAACAGAGAGGAAACTACCATGGCTCATCCCGTAATTGATGCCGACGAGTGCATCGCTTGTGGCGTTTGCGTCGACTCCTGCCCCGCTGGCGTTCTGGAGCTCCAGGACGTCGCTACCGTCGCTGACGAGGACTCCTGCGTCGCCTGTGGCGCTTGCCAGGACGCTTGCCCCGCTGGCGCGATCACCGAGATCGTCGAGGAGTAATAACTCCCCCACTTGCACACTCAAAAGTACACCGTGCACAAAAAAGGAGGCCTCCGCATCGCCGCGGAGGCCTCCTTTTGCTTATATGGGCAGCTAATTTGGAGCGGGACCCTTGGCAGTTGCGGTGGAATAGTTCCTGTTTTATGTCTTGGATGCCGATTTTAGGAACTATTTCACCGCAACTTATAGATGCGGCGTCGACTAGGACAAATCGTCTTCGTAGGGCATCAGATCGGCTAGGTAGCCCTTCTCTTTGAGAATCGCCTCGATCTCGTCGAGGGTTTGCTCGTCTTCCGCCGCAATGCGATGGAAGTGATAGCCGCTGGTCACCGTGAGCAGCGGAAAGCTCTTGCCGCTGGCGATGTCATGCAGATAGCGCTCGATATCGCGACGGTTGCGAATGTCCAGGTCGGCCGTGATCTTGCCGTACACGCGATGGTTGACGATCACGTTGAGCACGGCACCGCCGGCATCGACGATGCTCGTAAGCTCGTCGCCCGCCTGCTCCACGCTGTGGCGAACCTTAACCAGGCGCGTGGGAACGGCGGGGCTGCTGGGGGCCTCCTGCAGCACGTAGCCGCGATTGGTTGCCACGACATCGTGCCCATCGGCACGCAGCAGGGCGATGTCCTGCACCACGACCTGGCGGCTCACGCCCACCTCGCGAGCAAGCGCGCTGCCCGAAACGGGATCTTTGGCCCCCTCGAGCACGGCCATGATGGCACGGCGACGCTCGCGGGCGTTCATTATTTACCGTCCAGCAGACGCAGGTGCTTAAGCGAGAGGTCGAGGATCGGCGCGGAGTGCGTCAGGGCGCCCGAGCTAATAAAGTCGACGCCCAGATCGGCCAGGGTGCGAATGTTGTCGGCATCCACGTTGCCCGAGCACTCGGTCTTGGCGCAGCCGTCGATAAGCTCGATGGCGACGGCCATATCGTCGTGCGTCATGTTGTCGAGCATGATGATGTCGGCACCGGCCTCAACGGCCTCGCGCACCATGTCCAGATTCTCGCACTCAATCTCGACCGTCGTGGTAAACGACGCATGGGCGCGCGCCATCTCGATCGCGCGGGCCACGCCACCGGCGGCATCGATGTGGTTGTCCTTGAGCATGACGGCTGTCGACAGGTTGTAGCGATGGTTGCTGCCGCCGCCGATCTCAACCGCCGCCTTCTCAAACACGCGCATGCCCGGCGTGGTCTTGCGTGTGTCGACGAGCACGGTCTTGGTACCCTCGAGCGCCGCTGCCATTCTGTGCGTATAGGTAGCGATACCGCTCATGCGCTGCAGGTAGTTGAGCGCCACGCGCTCGCCCGAAAGCAGCACGCGCGCATCGCCGCGCACCTGGCCCACGTGGTCGCCGGCGTGCACCTCGTCACCGTCGGCAACATCAAACAGCACCGAGCTCTGCGGGTCCAGCAGCTCAAAGGTGCGGGCGAACACGTCCAGACCGGCGATGATGCCGTCGGCCTTGGCGATAAGCTCCACCGTGGCGGGGCGCGCCGTGGGGCACACGCTCGCCGTGCTCACGTCCTCAAACGTAATGTCCTCGCGCAGAGCCTGCAGGATCAGATCATCGACGACGAGTTTCATGGTAATGGGATTCATGGTCTACTCCTCCACGGCCTGCGTACCGGCGGCACGGGCCAAATCATCGATTGCCAGGGAGTCGGCGCTCAGGGCGCGATGACGGCCATCAAGCGCGGGCTCGCCCGCCTGCTCCACGGCCAGCGACTCGCCGGTGCGCATACGCCAAGCAGCGCGGCGACCCCAGACTAGGGACTCGAGCAGGCTGTTGGAAGCTAGGCGATTCTTGCCGTGAACGCCGTTGCAGGCCGTCTCGCCGGCGGCGTAGAGCTCGGGCATCGAGGTGCAGCCGTCCTTGTCGACCCACACGCCGCCCATAAAGTAGTGCTGCGTGGGTGTGACGGGGATGGGCTCATCCAAGATGTCGCGACCGTCCTCAAGGCAGCGCGCGCGGATGTTGGCGAAGTGCCCGGTCACCACGTCGCGCTCGACGGGGGCAAAGCTCAGCCACTCGTGCTCGGTGCCGTCCTGCTTCATCTGCTCACGAATAGCGGCGGCGACCACGTCGCGCGGCTGCAACTCGTCAGTAAAGCGCTCGCCGGCGGCGTTGAGCAAAATCGCGCCCTCGCCGCGGCAGCTCTCGCTGATCAGGAAGGTGCGGCCTGGCTGCGGCGAGAACAGTCCCGTGGGGTGGATCTGCACGTAGTCCAGGTGCTCCATCTTAATGCCATGCTCCTGAGCGATGTAGCAGGCATCGCCCGTGAGCTGTGGATAGTTGGTCGAGTGGTCGTATACGCCGCCGATGCCGCCCGTTGCCCACAGCGTGTGACGGGCATGGATCTTAAACGGCTCGCCGGCATGCGCGCCCTCGGCGGCATTTACCAGCTCGTCGGCGGGACGAACCGAGTTGTCCTCGTCCACGGGAACGGCGACGACACCGGCACACACCGTGGCGCCGTCACGCTCGCCCGTCAGGATGTCGGTCATGGCCACGTGCTCCAAAATCTGCACGTTATCCAGTTTGCGAACGGCTTGGAGCAGCTTGGTCGTGATCTCCTTGCCCGTAATGTCGGCATGGAAGGCAATGCGGGGGCGGCTGTGCGCGCCCTCGCGGGTAAAGTCGAGGCTGCCGTCGGCCTTGCGCTCAAAGTCCACGCCCATCGCCAGCAGGTCGTTGATGACCGAGCGGCTCGAACGGATCATGATGTCTACACTCTCGCGGCGGTTCTCGTAATGGCCGGCGTGCATGGTGTCCTCAAAGAAGGCATCGTAGTCAGAACCCTCGGGCAGCACGCAGATGCCGCCCTGCGCGAGCATCGAATCGCACTCATCGACGGCGCCCTTGGAGAGCATGATTACGCGCGCGCTCGTCGGCAGATTGAGAGCCGCATACAGGCCCGCCACGCCGCAACCGGCAATGACGACGTCACACTCCATATCGGGGTATTGTTTGGTTTCCACAGGAATCCTCTCCCTTGTACTGTGGCATAAGGGATGGTCCCTCATGCCACATTGGCTTAGCGCGCCGCGTACTCGAGCATGCGGTCGAGCGTGAGCTTGGCCTGATCGGCGGCCTCGTCCGACACGCCAATCTGCACCTCGCCCTCGCCCGTCTCCAGGCAGTGCACGAGCTTTTCGAGCGTGATGAGATCCATGTTGACGCAGGTGGGCTGCACCGCGGGGAAGTAGAACTTCTTGCCGGTGCCCTGGCAGCGGCGCTCGAGCTCGTAGAGCACGCCACGGACCGTCACGATAATGAACTCGCTCGCGTCGGACTCCTCGGCGTACTTGATGATGCCGGCGGTGGAGCCGATGTAGTCGGCCTCGGCCAAGACGTCGGCCTTGCACTCAGGATGCGCCAGCACGAGCGCGTCGGGGTGGGCCTCCGTCGCGTCGACAATCTGCTCGACGGTGATGATGTGATGGCGCGGGCAGTAGCCGTTGTTGAGAATGACGTGCTTTTGCGGCACCTGCTCGGCTACGAAGCGGCCGAGGTTTTGGTCGGGAATGAACAGGATATGCTGCTGCGGCAGCTCGGACACGATCTTGACGGCGTTGGAGCTGGTGACGCACACGTCGCTCCAGCTCTTGATCTCGACCGTGGAGTTGACGTAGCAGACCACGGCCAGGTCGTCGCCGTACTCGGCGCGCGCCGCGTCGACCGTCTCGCGCTTGACCATATGAGCCATGGGGCAGTCCGCGCCCGGCTCGGGCAGCAGCACGGTCTTGGTGGGGTTGAGCAGCTTGGCGCTCTCGCCCATAAACTCCACGCCGCACAGCACGATGGTCTGCTGCGGCAGGCTCTTGGCGAGCTTAGCCAGGTAGAAGCTGTCGCCGACGTAATCGGCCACAGCCTGGACCTCGGGTGCCACGTAATAGTGTGCCAGGATCACCGCGTCGCGTTGGGTTTTAAGTTGCTGAATGGCCTCGACGAGCTCTGCGGGCACCAATGCCGCGCGCTCCGTTGCCGTCGTTGCCGATGCCAGGCCGGCCGCAATGTCGCGTGCAAGCTCCGATGCATCCATGTTCGCGCTCTGTGCCATCAAAGCCCCTCTCTTTTGGCGAATCTTGGGGCTTTAGTATGACACCTAGGTTTACAGCTGACAAGACAGCTGTAAACCTAGGTGTAAAGTTGAAATAAAGATTCAATCATGCGGCAGGTCCATTTTCGAACTGGCAAGCTGAGGATAGCCGAGCTCTCGATAGCGCAGGAGGCATCTTTCGCCACCGCAATACCGCTCGGCGCGAGTTGCGCACCATGAGGCACGAACGGGCGCTCCCCCGCGAGCGGCACGCGCCCAATGTGGCAAAATCGAACTACTAAGGGGGCCCGAATGCTCAAGATTATTGCCTGCGACGATGACGTCGCTTTTCTAGATAGACTGCACCGGATGATCGACCGTTGGTCGACCGAGAAGGGCACGGCGGTCGATGTTGCGCTCGTTACGCGCGGCGAGGACCTGCTGGCGCGCCATGCCGCGTCGCGCGCCGACATCATCCTGCTCGACATGATCATGCCGCTCGTCAACGGCATGGACACCGCGCGCGAGCTGCGCCAGTCCGATACCGCCGTGCGCCTGGTGTTCCTCACCTCGTCGCCCGAGTTTGCGCTGGAGTCCTACGAAGTCCGCGCCTTCGACTACCTGCTCAAGCCCGTGGCATACGAACGCCTGGCGCAGCTGCTCGACGAGCTTTCGAGCATGCGCCCGTCGGCGACCGACGAGTTCGTCATCAAAACGTCCTTTGGTTACCATGCCCTGCGCCTGTCCGACATCGAATATGCCGAGGCACGCAACAAGCACGTGGTTTTCCACCTGCGCGACGGACGCGATATCGAGGCGCTCGAATCGTTCCGCAGCGTCGAGGACCGCTTGGCGCAAAACGCGGTCTTCTTTAAATGCCATCGCAGCTACCAGGTCAACCTGCGCAACATCGATCATTTCGATCGGACGGAGATCGTCATGCGCTCGGGCGCGAGCATTCCGCTGTCGCGCAGCAGCAAACAGGGGTTCCAAGACGCCTACTTTGCGGTGCGCTTTGAGGGCGGGAGGCGCTGATGATCTCCTCGGTCGAAATGGCCCTTTGGGCAATCCACCACGCCACAACGCTACTCTTTGGCGTCTTTGCCTCGGCGGCGCTGTGCGGTATCGAAATCAATCGACGCCATGCACTCGAGTTGGTGGGGGTCGGGGCCGCAACCGGCGCTGCCTTTTCGATCGCCAATGTCGTTGGCGGAGAGCTTTTTGCCCGTCAGGTCTATCCGCTCGTCGTGCACCTGCCGCTTACCGTCTACCTATGCGCGCGCTACCACTTGAGTCCGCTGCTCGCGGCGTTGGGCGTCACCAGCGCCTATCTGAGCTGCCAGTTCAGCAATTGGATGGGTATCGCCGCATTTGCCGCAACCGATTCTCAGATCGCGTACTATCTGGCACGCATCGCTACCACGCTCGCCGTCTTTGCCGTCCTGTTGCATTGGGCCGGCGACATCGGTCCGCGCTTAGCGATTAAAAGCACCACCGAGCTGGGCATCCTTTTAATCCTGCCGCTCGTCTATTACATCTTTGACTACGCCACCAACGTCTACACCACGCTGTTCCACTCGGGCTCGGTGGTGACGGTTGAGTTTTTGGCATTTGCGCTCTGTGCCTTCTATCTTATGTTTCTTGCCGTTTACCTGCGCGAATACGAAGAAAAGGAAACCGCCGAGCGAGAGCGTTGGATGCTCGAAACCCGCGACAGCGCCGCCATCAAAGAGCTCGAGGCTTGGCGTCAATCTGGGCGCGAGCTGTCGATTCTTCGCCACGATATGCGCCACTTCCTACGCGGCCTGGCCGCTTTAATTGAGGAGGGCCACACCGACGAGGCGCTCAAACGCATCGATGAACTCTGCGAAGCCGGCGATCGCACCGCCGTACGCCGCTTCTGCGCCAACGAGACCGTAAACATCGCGCTTTCGTCATTTAACTCGGATATCAATAGAAACGGCATTACCGCCAACCTGCGCGCCGCCGTACCCGAAACCATCCACGTAGGTGACGCCGACCTGTTTAGCGTGCTCTCAAATGCCTTGGAAAACGCTATCACCGCCGCAAGCGCCGCGCCCCCAAGGAAAGCGATTCGTCGACTTTGACCTGCGATTGGAGGACGGTCAGCTGCTGCTGTTAGTTTCCAACACGTTTGACCGCGCGCCGCGCATGGTCGACGGCATGCCTATAACCCAGCATGCGGGCCACGGCTTTGGCACCAAGAGCATCAAACTTGCCGTGGAGCGCATGAACGGCAACTGCCAGTTCCGCATTAACGGCGATCGATTTGAGCTGCGCGCTGTGGTGTAGAAGTGCGGCGCCGATCTTGCGGCGTGGTTTGCCCGCCAGGCAATCGCTCGCCGACGCCAATCCGCTACAGCGGAGCGGCCGGCGGGGTCAGCTGCTTGATGTAGGCCCACATGCGCTGCTTGGCCGCCTTGTCGGTCAGCGCCGCCTCAAAGCCATCGAGCGCGAGCACGCGGCGGCCCTGCACATGGGCGACCAGGCCGGGCTTGAGCATGGCGGTGTCGAAGTCATCAATCGCCACGAGCATATCGGCGTAGGTTTCGCGCATGACATCGGCCGCGCTGTTATCGAGCAGCAGCACCGCCTCGGGATCCAGAGCCTCAAGCGCCTCGCGGAACAGGTCGCACGGTAGGGCGTGGCCCACCGTCACAGCTCCGTCGCCCGCGCCGGCAACACTCGCCAGCACACAAAAATCTTCGGGCGCGTAACCGATTGCCCCGAGCGCCTTGCGCAATGCGGCACCATCCGTGCCGGCGGCAAGTTCTCCGCCCGAGCGCTCGGCATCATCCAAATCGCCTTTGACCAGCACGATCGGCGAGCACGTGTTGCCCGCGATGCGCACGCCACGGCCCACAAGCGATGCGAGCTCCTGCTCGGCGGCCTGAGCGAT
>DBGFLF010000024.1:0-4807 GCA_048528725.1 Collinsella sp. | reverse complement strand
GGCCGCGGCCAGCGCGAGCTTGTCGCCCTCGCGGCAGGCCTGGAACACGTCCTTGGAATCGGAGGGGCCGGTGAGCTCGATGGGCTCGACGCCAGCCTTCTTGCACTCGGCAAGGTAGTTGCTCACCACACCGGTGGCGCTGGAATACTGCTCCAGGTGGCCATGGCCGCCGCAGCCGCAGGTGCGCTCCTCAGCCGGATTCAGGCACATGTGGCCGATCTCGCCGCCGGCACCCACAACGCCCGACACCACGTCGCCGTTGACGATAACGCCGCCGCCCACGCCGGTACCTATGGTGACCATCACCACGTTCTGCACGCCCTTGGCAGAGCCGAGCCAGGCCTCGCCCATGGCGGCGGCGTTGGCATCGTTCTCGTACTTAACGACCGCGTCGGGGCAGTGCTCCTGAATGGCGACTCTCAGCTCGGGCAGGTTAATGGCAATGTTGGCCTTGACCTTGGCATCGCCCGACGCCGGGATGGGACACGGAACGGCCAGGCCAATGCCCGCCACAAAGGCACGCGGAATCTGTGCCTTGGCGACCACCTGGTCGATAGCCTCGGTCACCGCGGCAAAGCCCGCGGCGTCAACGATAGGAGGCGTGGGCACGCTGGCCTTGGCAAGCAGGTTGCCGTCCTCGTCGAACAGGCCCTCCTTAACCGAAGTGCCGCCGACGTCGATGCCGATGTAGTACTGCTTAGGTTCCATGGGAGCCCACCTTTCTCGTTTAAACATTGCCTGTATGGTACCGCTCTCAAGGCAAAAACCTACCAAAAAGGGACAGGTTTGTTTTGGCAGGTTTTATCTGGGGTAACGCAATTGGCTGCCCAACAGGCCGCGCAAGACCATCCCCAAAAATAAAGGCGCCGGGAGGCGGAGGCTCCCGGCGCCCGTCAAAGGGACTATGTTGTCTGTTGGACCGCACGGTCCGTCGCGGCGATAACGCCGACTAGGCCTGAAGTGCCTGCAGCTGCTTGTGAACCTCGATGAGCTCCGTCGCCATGACGCGCATGGTCTCGGTGCCGGCCATCTGGTCCTCGGCATGCAGCAAAATCAACGGGGCCTCGCCGTTACGTTCGCCGTTGGCCTCCTTCTTCAGAAGCCCCATGTGAACATCGTGGCCACCGTTATAGGCCTCGTCGCCCTGCTTGATAAGCTCCTCGGCGGCGTCAAAATCGCCCTCCTTGGCCTTTTGCACGGCATTGATGTACATGCTCTTAGCGGTACCGACGTAGCTGATGATCTCAAAGCAGGTCATCTGCAGTTCGTTCATATCCTCCATGCAGAGCACCTAGCCCATCACGCTGACGCAGTGGTCGATGATGCCGGCAGCGTTCATGCGGCCGTAGTCGACCATGTTGATGACCTCGACCGGAAAACGACCGGCGGCCTCCTTCTCAAAATCGCCCTTGGTGTAGCCGATCTGCGGACCAAGCAGCAACATGTCGCACTCGTCCAGGTGATCGTGGGCCTCGTTCATGGGACGAGCCTCGACCTCAATATCCAGACCACGGTTTGCAACCTCGGCCTGCATCTTCTGGACCAGCAGGCTCGTGGACATACCGGCATTGCAGCAGAGCATGATCTTCTTCATGGTTTCCTCCTTATAACTGCGCGGCGCGCAGACGACAACTGGTTTTATTCCTTGCGGCTATTGTGCCCACCCCCCTGCATCTTTACACAAGGGAGAGAGCTGCGGGCACCGGCGCCGCGTACCGGCGCCCGCAAAGGTGAAAGGGACGAACGTTAGGCGTTCTACTCGGCGAGAGCCTCCTGCTTGGCGATTGCCTTCTCGGAAATCTTCATAAAGGGCAGGTAGACGGCCATGCCAATGACAATCTCGATAGCCTGCCACACGCCAGCGCGCCAGTCAAAGCCCGTAGCGAGCAGGGCATTGATGACGGGAGGCATGGTCCAGGGCACCTGGGCGATGCAGGGGCTGATGATGCCTGCGCAGGTAAGGCCATAGGTGATGCCGATGAACAGGTCGGGAAGGAGGACAAACGGGATCATGAGCGGCAGGTTGTACACGATGGGGTAACCGTAGATAACCGGCTCGTTGATGTTGAACAGACCAGGCAGGATAGCCATCTTGGAAACGGTCTCGGAAGCCTTGTTTTTGGAGAACAGGAGCGTGTCGAGCAGGAGCATGAGGGTGCAGCCCGAGCCGCCGATGAGGGCGAAGCTGTTAACGATCTGCATGTTCATGTAGTGATCGGGCTGGATGGTGCCACCGGCGGCAAAGGTAGCCATGTTGTCGACGATGAGCATGGTCAGGATCGGCTCGACGGTAGCGCCAGAGATGGTGGACTGGTGAATACCGACGCAGAACAGCAGGTTAGCAAGGGTGTAGATGAGGATAACAGCCCACGGACCAGCGTTCATGATGCTCTTGAGCGGGTTGGAGATGCACGTGGAGATGATGGTGCACAGATCGGTGCCGGCGCACACGGCGAGCAGGGCTGCGGCAAGAGCGAAGACCGCGAGGTTAAGCAGCATCGGAATCATGACGTTGAAGGAGTTGGAGACCGCGGGAGGCACGCCCTCGCCCAGCTTAACCTTGAGCTTCTCGACGCCAGAAATCTTGATGAAGAGCGAGACGGAAAGCAGGGCGATGATAATAGCCGAGAACAGACCGTTGGTGCCGGTGTTGGCAGTCGAAAGGGCGCCCGTGACCTCGGCGGAGGTGATCTTGTCGGTGAGCAGTGGGCTCGTGGCGGCAAGCGTGGCGGTGATCTGCTGCGGCATCATGATGACGAAGGCAGAGATAGCGACGACCATGCAAGCAAGCGGATTATCGAAGCGCTTGTTCTTAGCGAGGCTGTAGCCAATCAATCCGGCCAAGATAATGGCAGAGACGTTGAGGGTGCCCAGCGTAATCGCCGAACCCCACGTCTGAAGGTTGGCAAGGCCCGCCGCATCGAGCGGGAACAGAGGGAACACGACGTTGTTAATAAGAACCGCGATACCCGCAAGGATATAGAGCGGCGTGATGGTCGCGAAGGCGTCACGCAGGGAACGCAGGTGAACCTGGTTTCCCACCTTCGCAGAGACCTCGGCAAACTTGTCGAGGAAGCTCTTTCCGTTGTCACTGGCCATGATTGCTCCTAACTTTCAAATCCGGCCTTTCCTATGCGCACGGTGGTCTGTCGCCCTCTGCCACCAGATGTGCCATGTGTTGCGCGCGGCGGCGCGCGGTCTGGACGTTCGTCCGGTCGCTAATCAACCACGTGGGTCGTGGCGACCTGTTTGAGCCAGGCCGCCGACTTCTTAAGACGGCGCTTATAGCCATCCATCAGATCGACCTCGACAAAGCCATAGCGATTCTTAAAGGCATTGGCCCAAGACCAGTTATCGATGACGGCCCAATAATGGTATCCGCGGCACTTGGCGCCCTCGTCGATGGCCTTGGCCACCCACTCCAGGTGCTGACGTACAAAGTCGACGCGGTAGTCATCCTGGATGGTTCCTTCGGCGTCACGGTTCTTGTATTCGTCCATGATGCCGATGCCGTTCTCGGAAACGAACCACTCAAGATCGGGGTAGTTCTTAGCGCAGTCCATGCCAAAGTCGTAGAGGCCCTGCGGGTAGATCTCCCAGCCGCGGCTCTCGTTCATAACGGCGTCGGGCCATACGTACTCGTCGGCAAAGTGCGGCAGGCCGTACTGGTCGACCTTGCTCGCCGGCGCCTGAACACGCGTGGGGTGGTAGTAGTTGCAGCCTAGCCAGTCGACAACACCCTGCTTGAGGATCTCTTGGTCGCCGGCGCGGAACGGGAGCTTAACGCCGCCCTCGGCCAGGCTGTCGAGCACGTCGGCAGGAAGCTCGCCCTTGGTGATGAGGTCGAGCCACCAGCGGTTGTTGATGCCGCTGGTCATGCGCACGGCCTCGAGGTCCGCCTCGCTGGGGTTCTCCTTGGTGTAGACCGGGGTAAAGCAGTTGATCATGCCGATCTTGGCATCGGCGCGAATAGCGCCCTCGTCATAGGCGCGACGATAGTTGGCCACGGCCAGCGCGTGCGCCAGCGAGATGTGATACTGCACGGTGCGGGCGCGGTTGAAGTCGTGGAGCTGCGGGAACCACACGCCCTCCTGATAGCGCTGCTCGGGCTCGACGATGGGCTCGTTAAAGGTGAACCAGTACTTAATCTCCTGGCCAAACTCGTGGAAGGCGACGTCGGCGTAATGTGCGTAAGCCTCGACAACCTCACGGCTCTCCCAGCCGCCACGGTTAAAGAGGTAGGTGGGCATGTCAAAGTGGTACAAGTTGACAAACGGCTCCAAGCCGGCTTCGCGAGAGGCGCGGAACAACTCGTGATACCACGCGGCACCTTCCTCGTTGAGGTTGCCGTCGGCATCGAGCAGACGGCTCCACTGGATGGAAGTGCGATAGGTATCCAGACCCAAGTCCTTCAAAATGCGAAGGTCTTCCTGGTACTTGGCCATAAAGTCATTGCCGGCGTAAGAGCCAACGCGGTTGTAGAACGAACCCAGATCCTGGATGGACCAGGTGTCCCACAGGTTCTCGAGCTTGCCGCCCTGGTTCCACTGACCCTCAGTCTGCGGGCCGGACATAGCAGCGCCAAAGAAGAAGTCGTTGGGCAGCTGATACTGTGCCATCAAAGTCCTCGCTTTCGTGTTCTAGAGCTTCCGGTTGGAGACGGGTTTGCTTTGGCAGGTTATCCGGCGCGGGCGCGCACCGGCCATACCGATATCCAACCCGCCAAAACAAAACCGTCCCCAAACGGTCGATCCTGTTGTGCGGAAGGATTCCGTTCGTTGCTTAAACTATAGCGCTCTAATTTTAA
>DBGFLF010000023.1:0-6209 GCA_048528725.1 Collinsella sp. | reverse complement strand
TCTTTTTTCTTTCTCGAACTTCTTAGATAAAAGTAATATGGATGCCCTGTTGAGGGTTATACTTACTTTTTGTATTCATATATGTCGGAAAGGAGGTTCCATGATTCCCAAATACGAGGCGATAGCTGCAGATATTCGTCGAAGTATCGAGGATGGCGCTCTTAAACCGGGCGACAAGCTTCCCACCGTCGTTGAGTTCTGTGAGCTCTATAGCGTTTCCAAAATCACCGTCAAACGAGCTATCGAGCAAATCACCGAGGAAGGTCTTATTACCAGCCGGCGCGGATCGGGCACCTACGTTAAGGACACGGCGGGACTTCCCGGCCAGGCGTTTTTCCAGGGCAAAAACGACCGTGCCCAGGGCTTTTCGTATGAGCACCGCGGGGAAAAGGTGACCTCGGTGGTCTACGATTTCTCGATTGTTAATCCACCAGCGGACATCGCAGCCCAGCTGGGAATTGCCGAGGATGACTTTGCCTATCACGTCGTGCGCGTGCGTCAGGCCGATGGGAAGCCCATCGTTATCGAGTACACCTACATGCCCCTCGAGCTGATTCCGGGGCTGAAAAAGAAGGACCTGTACGGATCGGTCTACCATTTCATCCGCGAGCAATGCGGGCTGAAAATTTCGAGCTTCCACCGTACCATTCGCGCCGTGGCAGCAACCGAGGAAGAAGCCGAGCGCCTGGACACCAAGCCTGGCTCTCCCCTGCTCGAGCTCACCCAGATTGGCTTTTTGGACAGCGGCGCCGCCTTTGAGTATTCGGTCTCGCGCAACGTTGGCGACCGCTTTGAGTTGCACAACGTAACGTTGGCATAGGTTTTTGCAGTCATGCGGGCGCTCGTTTTGAACGGTTTTACGCAGCGCCCGCGCAACACAATGAGGTATGAATATGTCCGATTTGATTAAACTGACGCCGATCTTCCACGAGAAGATCTGGGGCGGTCGCCAGCTCGAAACCGTATTTGGCTACGACATTCCCGATGGCCCCATCGGTGAGTGCTGGGCCATCTCGGCCCACCCCAACGGCGACTGCCAGATTGCGGAGGGCCCGTATGCAGGCCACACGCTGTCGTGGCTGTGGGCCGAGCACCGCGAGCTCTTTGGCAACTGCGAGGGCAAGGAGTTCCCGCTGCTCATTAAGATTCTGGACGCCAAGGACGACCTTTCGATCCAGATTCATCCCAACGACGAGTACGCCGCCGAGCACGAGAACGGCAGCCTGGGCAAAACCGAGTGCTGGTATGTACTGGACTGCGAGCCCGACGCCACGATTATCGTCGGCCAGCGCGCGCACGACCGCGCCGAGGCTGCACAGATGATCGAGGAGGGCCGTTGGGACGAGATGCTCAACGTGCTGCCGATTCACAAGGGAGACTTTTTCCAGATTGATTCCGGCACCGTTCACGCCATCAAGACCGGCACGCTGATTCTGGAGACGCAGCAGTCGAGCGACGTGACATATCGCCTGTACGACTACGACCGCCCCGGCACCGACGGAAAGCTGCGCCCGCTGCACATTAAGCAGAGCCTCGACTGCATCGACTTTGATGTTCAGGCTCCGACCGACGGCACGGTGAACGCGCCTGAGGTCGACGGCGTGACCGAGCTCGAGTCTAACCCCTGCTACACCGTCGATCGCGTGCGTGTCGACGGCAGCAAGATCCTCGACCAGCGCTGGCCCTTCATGTGTCTGTCGGTCATCGACGGCGAAGGCACCGCCTGCGGCGACCCCGTCCACAAGGGAAGCCACCTGCTGGCCCCGAACACCGTCAGCTCCATCGACCTCGAAGGCAAGATGGAACTGATCGTCTCGCACCTGTAAGCTACCGGTCCCCGAGCGCTCGCCGGGACGGGGCGCGGGGTTTGGTCGCCTGCTCGGGCAGTCCTGCTCGCACGGAGAGCACATTAAGTGCTCTCCGTGCGAGCAGGACTGCCCGAGCAGGCGATGTTGCCCCATACGCCCGCCCAGGTCCGCCGGGATCACGACAGCTTGACGATCGGAGCAAAGCCCTTCATAAGCTTTTTGGTCTGGCCGGTCTTTTCGAATTGAACCTCGATCATGTCTCCGACGACCGAGAGCACGGTACCCGTGCCAAAGGTCTTGTGGCTCACGGTATCGCCTGCGGCAAAGTCCTGCGACGCGCTAGCGCGATCAACCTTGCGCTCCACCGTCGGGGACACCTTGGACGACGGCTTTTTGGCTCGCGGCGCACCCGAACCAAAGGTCGAGGCAACACGGCCGGCATCGGGCGAAACCCCACGATGGCGCTCGGTCCCGTAGCTGCTGCCGCCAAAGAAATCGTCAAAGCTCGATCCGCCGCGCGAACCGGAACCGCCGGTCGAGCGCGTATGCGAGCCAAACACCTTGCCGCCGTACATATCCGAGCCCATGCCCGAGCCAAAGGTGCCGTGACGGTCGCCGCGCTTCTCCCAGCCCGTGCCCTCAAAACCGGCAGAACCGATGCCGCTAAACTCGATATCCTCAAACGGAATCTCGTTGAGGAAGCGCGAGCGCGGGTTGGCAGAGGTCGAGCCGTAGGTGCGACGCGTGGCCGCATAGGTCAGGAACAGGCGCTTGCGAGCACGCGTGATGGCGACGTAGGCCAAGCGACGCTCCTCCTCGAGCTTGCCCGGATCGTCACTACCGCCAAAGTCGTGCACGTGCGGGAAGATACCCTCCTCCATGCCGGCCACGAACACCGCCGGGAACTCCAGGCCCTTGGCGGAGTGGATGGTCATCATGGTAATGGCATGCGTCTCGCCGGCCAGGGAATCCAAGTCGGAGCGCAGGGCCAGCCACTCCATGAGCGCCGGCAGCGCCTTACAGGTGAGCGGACCGTAGGTGCGCTCGATCTCGTCGGCATGCACGGCACCCGCCGGCAACTCTGTTGGCACGGCATACGCGTTGCCCGCGATGGCGGCGGCCAGGGCATCCTGCGGAGACAGCGCCGGAGCGGCCAAGCTATCGAGCGGATTGGAGCCCGCGGCGTCACGCGCGCCAACGAGCGCCTCAAACGAGGATACCGGGGCAGATGGCCCCGGTTCGGGCGCAGGCGCGCTCACCACGACAGGCTCGGGCTCGGCGCTAGCAGGCACATCGGCAACACCGGCAGCGCGCAGCTCTTCCAAGCTCTCGAGCGTACCTTCGATATCCTCGTGCGTCTCCTCAAATTCGGCGGCGACGCCCAGGAATTCCTGGATGTTCTCGGCGCGGCTCTCGGACTCCATGGTGCCCTCGGCGCGGAAAGCCTGCAGCAGGCCCGTCTTATCGACGATCATCTCGACGACGTCCTTGAGCTCGCCGTCCATGCGACGACCCTCGCGCACCAGCGCCACAAAGCTCGACAGGCCGTTGCGCACCTTGGCGCTAAACATGCCCGTCTCGGCTGTTGCGATCTCGCAGGCTTGGAAGAACGAGCAACGGTTGTCGCGCGCCAGCTGCTCAATCTTTTGGATCGAGGTGGAGCCGATGCCGCGGCGCGGCGTGTTGATAACGCGCTTGACGCTCATATCGTCCGCCGGGTTCACGATCATCTTGAGGTAGGCCATGACGTCGCGGATCTCGGCACGGTCGAAGAATCGCGTGCCGCCCACGATCTTGTAGGGCACGCCTGCGCGCAGGAACATATCTTCGAGGATACGCGACTGGGCGTTGGTGCGGTAGAACACAGCGATGTCCTCGTAACTCGTGCCTTTGGCATGCAGTTTCTCGATCTCACCGGCAATCCAGCGGCCCTCGTCGCGCTCATCGCTCGCCTGGAAGGCCTGAATCTTCTCGCCATCGCCCTCGGCCGTAAACAGGCGCTTGTCCTTGCGCTGAGAGTTGTGGCGCACCACGGCGTTGGCGGCGCTCAGGATATGGCCCGTAGAGCGGTAGTTCTGCTCGAGCTTGACGGTCTTGCAGTTTTTAAAGTCCTGCTCAAAGTCCAGGATGTTGGTGATATCCGCGCCGCGCCAGCTGTAAATGGACTGGTCATCATCGCCCACGACCATGAGGTTTTGGTACTTGGCGGCCAGCAGGTTGGCGATCTCGTACTGGACGTGGTTGGTGTCCTGATACTCGTCGACGCTAATGTAGCGGAAACGCTCTTGGTACTTGTCGAGCACCTCGGGGCGGGTGCGCAGCAGCTCGAGCGTGCGCACGAGCAGGTCGTCGAAGTCCATCGCGTTGGCGGCGCGCAGGCGGCGTTCCAGCTCCAGGTAGACCTGCGCGGCCTTTTTGTCGTTGGGGCTGTCGGCGGATTTGAGCATGTTCTCGGGGCCGATCATGGCGTTTTTGGCCGAACTGATCTTGCTGCGGATCATATTGATGGGGAATTGCTTTTGCTCGATACCGAGCGCCTGCATAATATCGCGCACCATGCGCTTGGAATCGTCGTCATCGTAGATGGTGAACTGACCGGTGTAGCCCAGCAGGTCAGCGTCCTCGCGCAGCATGCGCACGCACATAGCATGGAAGGTGCACACCCACATGCCGCGGGTACCGCTGGGGATGAGTGCCGCCAGACGCTCGCGCATCTCGGCCGCGGCCTTGTTGGTAAACGTGATGGCAAGGATCTGCCAGGGCTTAACGCCCAGGTCGCCGAGCATATGTGCGATGCGAAAGGTCAAGACGCGGGTCTTGCCCGAGCCGGCGCCAGCAAGGACCAGCAACGGACCCTCGGTGGTCAGGACCGCCTCGCGCTGGGCGGGATTAAGGCTGTCGAGGTCGACGAGCGGCTTGGCGGGTTTGGGTGCCGGCGCGGGAGCGTCGTAGATGTCGAGCGGGACGAGCTCGGGCTCCGGCGCAGCGGGGGCGGTGTATGCATCGAGCGGCACGGGTTCCGGCGTGGGCGGCACGGGTACCGCGGCGTTCTTTTCCCAGGGCAAGGGCTGGGTCATGGGCGACTCCTCATCTGACGGACGGCGCGCCTGCGGGCGGCGCCATAGTTTGAGCCGTACCAGTATACCGAGCCGCGCGGACACCGACGCAAATCACACCACGACTCCGTGCGTCACCGTCAGGCTCGCCCCAACGGATTTGGTGCAATGGGGTCAGGTTAGTCTGCACCAATCTATTGACAATCACGAAACCGCCGATGTCATGGCAGCAGCAGCGAGCGACGGTCAGGGCGAACAAATTGGCATGAAAAGGGGGCGGCATAGACCTTTTGGTCATGCCACCCCCTTTGAATGACAAGTTGTCGCCCTGGCCGCCGCGCAGCGTCGACTAAGTTAGAGGCCGAGCATCGGCTCCAGGACAAAGAAGTACGCGAGCACCACGATGCCCAGGATGATGCGGTAAACACCGAAGCACTTAAAGTCGTGACGACGGACGAAGCCCATGAGCCACTTGATGGCGATGAGCGAAACCACAAAGGCCACAACGCAGCCCACGCCCAAGATAGCGACCTCGTTGGCGCCGAACGTGCCGCCCTTGATGAAGTACTTGACCAGCTTGAGCGCACTCGCGCCAAACATGACAGGGATGGCCAGGAAGAACGTAAACTTGGACGCCACCGAACGTGTGCAGCCCAAAAGCAGGCCACCGATGATGGTAGAACCGGAACGAGACGTACCAGGCACCAGCGAAAGCACCTGGAAGCAGCCGATACCCAGCGCAGTCTTCCAGCTCAGGTCCTCGAGCGTGGCGATGGAGCCAAAGTCCAGATTCTCGTCATCGTCCTCATCCTCAGCGGTAGCCGCGGCGGGCGCCGCAAAGTGCGCACCGGCGGGACGTCCGCCCGCCACCACAGCACGCGAACCAAACGAACCGGCAACGGCCATTTCCTCACGCTTGCTCGCGCGCCAGTTCTCAATCACGATAAACAGCACGCCGTACACAATGAGCGCCAGCGCCACGACGGGAGCATTGTAGAAATGCTCCTCCATCCAGTCGTTGAGCGGCAGGCCGATCGCCGCCGCAGGAATGCAACCGAGCACAATCTTGCCCCACAGCACCCAGGTGTCGCGACGGCCCTCCTTGCCCTTGCTGGGCGAGAACGGATTGAGCTCATGGAAGAACAGCACACAGACGGCCAGAATGGCGCCGAGCTGAATCACGACCAGGAACATATTCCAGAACGTCTCGCTCACGTTCATCTTGACGAACTCGTCCACCAAGATCATGTGACCGGTCGACGAAACAGGCAGCCATTCGGTGATGCCCTCGACCAGGCCCATGAAGGCAGATTTTAGAAGCTCGATGATATCCAAAGGGACCTCC
>DBGFLF010000022.1:0-5038 GCA_048528725.1 Collinsella sp. | reverse complement strand
AGGCCACCGTTTTCTTCTTTTTGGTAAACGTCACGCGTTCGACATTAGGCGTCATGGGAAAGCTCCTGAGCCAAGCGGACAAAGGCGGCGACGTCGAGCGTCTCGGCGCGCGTGGTAGGTGCGATACCGCAGGCCTCAAAGGCGGCGTCGAGCGCGTCCTTGGCAAAGCCGTTGGCGCTCATAGAGTTGCGAATCGTCTTGCGACGCTGAGCAAACGCGGCGTCGATCACGCGGGCCACAAACTCGCGGTCGATGCCCTCGGGTACCATACCGTCAACGCGATCGATGCGCACCACGGCAGAATCCACATGCGGCGCCGGCATAAAGCAGCGCGGCGGCACCTCAAAGCGCCCCGTCACCTGCGCATACAGGCCGAGTTTTGCCGTGTAGCCGCCATAGGTCTTGTTGCCCGGCGTTGCGCCAATACGATCTGCAACTTCCTTTTGCACCATAACGACAGCGCGCATAAGCGCGGGCATCGTCTGGAAAAACTGAAGGATGATCGTCGCCGCCACGTTATAGGGCAGATTCGCGACAAACACCGTGGGTTCACCACCGGCGGCATGCTCAATCTGCTCCGGCGTCACCTTGAGCGCATCGCCCATGATAAAGCGGAAGTTGGCATAGTCGGCGGCGTGGGCATCGAGCACCGGCTCAAGCTCGGGATCAGCCTCGATCGACATGACGCACGCCGCCTCCTGCAGCAGCGCAAGCGTGAGCGTGCCAATGCCCGGGCCAACCTCGAGCACGCGCTCATCGCCCGCAAGCTCGGAAAGCTCGCAAATACGCTCAATTACATGGTTGTCGATCAGGAAGTTCTGGCCCAGGCGATGCTTGGTCGCAAGGCCAAACTCCTCTAGCAGCTCCCTAGTTGCCGTGGGGTTTGCCAAAGGCGAAGTTGTCATGGTTGCCTCCTTAACATGGTGGCTGCATCGTAAAGCAAAAGGGCATGGACCGTTGCGGCCATGCCCTTACATCTAAACAGCAAATTGCCGATATGGCGCGCAGCGGCTTAGCCCAGACGCGGGAACAGCGGCTCGCCCTTCTCGACGGGCTGACCACCGGCAAGCAGGCCCCAAGCGCAAATGCCCTTGAGGTCGTCGCTCGCGGCCTCGTCCTCGCAGGACAGGCGGCGCAGGGTCTCGGCAGAGGTCTGGGGCATGAGCGGCATCAGCAGGTGAGCGGCAATGCGGATGGCCTCGAGCAGGTTGTAGATCACAAACGCCAGCTCGTCAGCCTTGGCCTCGTCCTTGGCAAGCGCCCAGGGCTCGGAGTCCTCGATGTAGTGGTTGGCAGCATGGATGAGCTCCATGACCTCGTCCTTAGCTCCACCGTAATCGAGCACGTCCATCTTGGCCATGTAGCGATCGACCAGGCCATCGGCAATTTTTGCCAGCGGGTTGTCGAACGCATCGAACGATGCGGGCTTGGCGGGCGCGCAACCGTCAAAGTACTTGCCGCTCATGTTGAGCGAACGCGAGATAAGGTTGCCCCAGCTGTTGGCCAGGTCGGCGTTGTAGACCTGCTCCATGCGCTCGAAGCTGATGGCGCCGTCGGTGCCGGGCACCACGTCGGTCATAAAGTAATAGCGATAGCCCTCAACGCCCAGCATGTCGATAACGTCCTGCGGAGCGATGGCGTTGCCGCGGCTCTTGGACATCTTCTCGGCCTTGCCGGTCTCGGCGTTGCGCACGGTCAGGAAGCCGTGGGCAAAGACGTGCTCGGGCAGGGCTTCACCGATGGCCATGAGCATGGCGGGCCAAATGACGCAGTGGAAGCGGATGATGTCCTTGCCCACGATGTGGAACTGCGCGGGCCAGCGATAGGCCAGCTCGGCACGGGCCTCGTCGGTGTCGACACCGTAGCCGACGGCCGTCATATAGTTGAGCAGCGCATCGAACCACACGTAGGTCACGTGACCCTCGTCGAACGGGACCTGAATGCCCCAGTCAAAGCTCGTACGGCTCACGGAAAGGTCGTTGAGGCCGCCTTCGACAAAGCTGCGCACCTCGTTCATGCGGAACGTGGGCTCAACAAAGTCGGGGTGCTCGTCGTAAAGCTTGAGCAGCTTGTCCTGGAACGCAGAGAGCTTAAAGAAGTAGGACTCCTCCTGCACGCGCTCGAGCGGACGGTGGCAATCGGGGCACAGGTGCTGGCCGACGCTGCCGTACTCTTCGTCACCCTTCTGGACCTGTGTATCGGTAAAGTAGGTCTCGTCGGGCACGCAGTACCAGCCGTCGTAGCTGCCCTTATACAGGTAGCCGGACTCCTTCATGCGCTCCCACAGATACTGCACCGCATGATGCTGGCGCGGCTCGGTGGTGCGGATGAAGTCGTCGTTGGAGATCTCGAGCTTGCTCCACAGCTCCTTGAAGTGCGGAGCCTGGCTGTCGGTCCACTCCTGCGGCGTCATGTTGTGCTTGGATGCAGCCTCGGCGACCTTCTCGCCATGCTCGTCCATGCCAGTCAGGAACTTGACGTTATAGCCGGCGGAGCGACGATAGCGAGCCTGGACGTCGGCGATGATGGTGGAATAAGCCGTGCCCAGATGCGGATCGGCGTTGACGTAGTAGATGGGCGTCGTGATAAAGAACGAAGGCTTGCTTTGATCCATGGGGTTTGTCCTCCAGAAAAACGTTGCATACAGAGGATGATTCTAGCGCAAGGGCTGGATATCCTCCATCTATTGCATATCGAGCACCATGGCATAGACATCGCGCTTGCGGCGCGAATACTTCTGAGACAGGCGCTTGGCCACCGCAGAGGCGGGCTCCCCCTCCTCGAGCGCGGCGCGGATATCCGCGCGCAGGGCCTCATCGGGATCCGCTGCCGCGGCGCCAACCGGCACGATACCGGCCTCCTCATCCTCGCTCGGCGGCGCGATGACCAGCGCAATCTCGCCCTTTACCTCGCCGCGAGCACGCAGCTCCTCGGCAAGCTGGGCAGCGGGCCCGCGCAAGACCTCCTCGTGCAGCTTGGTGAGTTCGCGGCAGACGGCAACCTCACGCTGGGGAAAGACCTCCGCCACGGCCTCGAGCGTCGCCACGATGCGATGTGGAGACTCGTAGAAGATGAGCGCGCCGGGCACCACGGCAAGGCGCTGCAAACGGCGCACGCGGTCGCCGTGCTTTCGGCCCAAAAAGCCCTCGAAGAAAAAATGCTCGCAGGGAATGCCGGACGAAACGAGTGCCGTGACGCAAGCGGAGGGCCCGGGAATAACTTCGACGGGCACATCGGCCTCACGCGCCGCCTCGACCAGCGCCTGGCCGGGATCGGACACGCTCGGCATGCCGGCATCCGAGGCAAAGGCGAGGGTCTCCCCCGCCAGCAGACGGTCGACCAGGCCGGCGGCGCGGCTGGCGATCACATTCTCGTCGCAACGGACAAGTGGCTTGGAAATGCCCAGGTGCATCAGCAGCTTTGACGTCACACGCGTGTCTTCGCAGCAGATGGCATCGGCGGCGGCAAACGCCTCGCCAACGCGCGGGGACAGGTCGCCCAGGTTGCCGATGGGCGTGCCGACCACATAGAGTTTGCCCGCATGGGCACTGTTCTGCGTCATATCAACCTATTCAATCATGCCGCGCTCGAGCGTACCGAGCGCCGCGCGGGCATCCCATGCTGCGATGCGCTTCTCGGTCTTCCACGTTTGGAAAAACCAACCGGCAGCCGGCGCAAACGATGCCAGCTGGTTGGCGATAAACACGCGCTCGTAGGCATTACGGCCCTCAGGCGTAACCGACGAGTTGGCAAAAATCGCTGCGCCCGACCATTCGCCCACCAGCACGGGGAACCCGGTCGAAATCGCTTCTTTGAGCTCGCGCTTGTTGCGCGAAATCGCCGTCGTCAGTCCGCGGGGGCTCGTGATGTCGAGCGCATACTCGTCGCGGTAATGGTACAGGTGAAGGTCCATGTAGACGTTCTTGTACTTGGCGCCGCGCATAAAATGCTTCCACTCGCTGGGATGCCCCGACGACGAGAAGACGACGATTTTATCCTCGGGCATATACGAACGGACGAGCTCGTAGGCATCGCGATAGAAATTGCGCAGGTAGTAAGCAGGAATGCCATCCGTCATGGTGAAGAGGCTCTTGCGAACGCTCATCTGCGGCGTGTCCAGCAGCTCAATACCCAGCAGGCTCTCGGCCTCGCCATAGCGATCGGCCAAGCGCTCGAGCACGTCGAGTGCGACATGACGGCCGTTGGTGGACGAATGCCACTCGGCGACAGCCTCCGGCGTGGTGGGTGAATCGTTGGAATCGCCCTGGCCACCGGGCACAGTTGCCAGATCGAGCAGCACGCGGATGTCGTACTTGGCAGCCCACTCAATCGCGCGGTCGATGTAATCGACAACCGATATGTAGGAGGCATCGGACTCCTGTGAGCCAAAGGCATACCAGGGCACCGGCAGACGCACGGCATTGAGACCGATCTGCGCCATGCGGCGAAAATCGTCCTCGCTCACAAACGTCTCGTAATGGCGGCGCATGCGCTCGTTATAGGCGGCGGTACCCATGGCCTCCTGTAGCTCGGCCGCGTTGGATGCACCGGTCGCCGCGTACAGCGACGGGGTCACCCAAGGCTCGGGAATAAACCAGCCAGAGAGATTAACGCCGAGTATCCTCTCCATCACTGCCCCCTTCGGATCATGCAGGTCGAACCCGCATCGTATTGCATAGGATAAGTATCGTTTTGAGTATACCCGCGTGTGCGGACAGGCGACCGAACGGTCTGTAAAGTGACGCGAAAGTGGGAGGAATGTCTGGGGCGGGCGGACTCGGAATGGTGCGACGAGGTGTGTACGCGCGCCGGAGGCAGGCACCGGAAAGCGCGTCCCGTTCTATCGCTCAATAATGGGGCGCATTTTCCGCAGAACCCTACATAAAAGAAAAGGACCCCTTTGCAGAGATCCTAGTCAATTCAAGGTGGCGGGGAAGGGAATCGCGTCCGCGCGCTGCGCGGACGGACCGCTGCGGCGCTTACGCGCCTTGCGAGCTACGCTGGCAAACGCTTACGCGTTTACTCAGCTCCGCGCCCT
>DBGFLF010000021.1:0-6823 GCA_048528725.1 Collinsella sp. | reverse complement strand
TTTGATCATGACCTCCTGGCCCTGCAGCAGGTATGTTTCACCGCTGCCGCAATGGGGGCAAGTCTTGCCGTGCTCGACCGTCGCGTAGTCGCGGCCGCACGCCTCGCAATGCGTCACGGCCTCGACAGGCTCCACGATAAGCTCCGCGCCCTGCGTGATAGGCTTTTTATCCGCCGCCCAGCGCCAAGCGTCGAGTAGTAGATCGGGGACGACGCCCGAGACCTCGCCCAGCAGCAGCGTGACGCTCGAAACGCGACGCACGCCATGAGCGCGCGCCACATTCTCAACATCGCGAATGATGTGGTAAACGATTCCCAATTCATGCAAGGTAGAAACCTTTCAACAACGGTTGATGCGATGTCAGCCAAACGTCAGCGAGCGGCGATCCAGGTGCCCCAGGTTGCCCCGAAACAAGGCGTCCGCTGGGCTTTTGCCCGCGGCGCCGAAGTTGAGGGGCAAGATGGGGTGCTTGGGCGCCGCGCAGCGTCGGCAGTGCCGCCGTTCGTTAGAACGGCGGAACCTCATTACTTGCGACCGAATTTAATCTTGATGGCGCGCTTGAGCGCGTACTTGCCCAGGCTTGGAAGCTTTTGCTCGTATTTGACCATCGTGGAGCACTCGGGGCGGTCGCGATCCAGATGGATGGCGTCGAACGCGCACTTGGTGGTGCACAGGCCGCAGCCGATGCACTTGTTGGGGTCGACGATCGAGGCGCCGCAGCCCAGGCAGCGGGCGGTCTCGGCGCGCACCTGCTCCTCGGTAAAGGTCTCAACATACTCGCTAAACGGCGCAGCCTTCTCGCGTTCGCGGTCCACATGCGCAACCTCGCGGCTCGCGTTGTCGTAGCTCTCGAGCACAACGTCGTCGCGGTCGAGCGCGGTGTAGCGGCGCTGGTTGCGGCCGATGGTGAGCGTGGAGCCCGGCTGCACAAAGCGATGGATGGACACGGCAGCCTCGTGGCCGGCGGCAATGGCATCGATGGCAAAGCTGGGGCCGGTGTAGACGTCGCCGCCCACAAAGATGTCGGGTTCGGCGGTCTGGTAAGTCTGGGGATCGGCCAGGGCGCCCTGGCCGCGGCCGAGCTCCACCTTGGAGCCAGCCAGCAGGTCGCCCCACACAATGGACTGGCCAATCGACATGACGACACGGTCGGCATCGACACGGCGCAGATCGTTCTCGTCGTACTCGGGCGCAAAACGGCCCTCGTCGTCAAAGACACGCGTGCAGTGCTTGAAGGTGATACCGCACACACGACCGGCCTCGTCCAGGTGAATCTCCTTGGGGCCCCAGCCGCAGCTGATGTGAGCGCCGTCCTCAACGGCCTCGCGACGTTCTTCCTCGCTGGCGGGCATCTGGGCCTCGCTCTCCAGGCAGAACATCTCAACGTGCTCGGAACCCAGACGGCAGGCGTTGCGGGTCACGTCGATAGCCACGTTGCCGCCGCCCACCACAATGGTGCGGCCGGGCAGCGCGTCGATCATGCCACTGTTGACCTCGCGCAAAAAGTCGACGGCCACGGTCACGTCCTCGGCATCCTCACCCGGAATACCAGCAAGGCGGCCGCCCTGGCAGCCAATGGCAACGTAGAAGGCCTTAAAGCCCTGCGCGCGCAGCTCGTCGAGCGTCACATCGCGACCGACCTCAACGCCATAGCGGAACTCGGCACCCATCAGGCGAATGATCTCGACCTCGGCCTCGATAACATCCTTCTGCAGCTTAAAGCTGGGAATGCCGTAGGTGAGCATGCCGCCCGGGCGCTCGTTCTTCTCGAACACGACGGGCTTGTAGCCCTTCTCGGCCAGATAAAAAGCGCAGGACAGGCCGGCCGGGCCGGCACCGATGATGGCGATCTTCTGGTCGAAGCCGCCGGCACGCGTCGGGGTCACCACAGGCGGGACATAGCGGGTCGCGGCATCCAGATCGCGCTGGGCGATAAACTTCTTGACCTCGTCGATAGCCACGGCGGCGTCCACACGGCCGCGGGTGCAAGCATCCTCACAGCGGCGGTTGCACACGCGGCCGCAGATAGCAGGCAGCGGGTTCTCGCGCTTGATGAGCGCCAGCGCCTCGTCATAGCGACCCTGAGCCGCGAGCTTCAAATAGCCCTGAACGGCAACATGCGCGGGGCAGGCCGTCTTGCAGGGAGCGGTGCCGGACTTGTGCGTCTCGATGCGGTTGTCATTGCGGTAGTTGGGCGACCACTTGGTGTGGTCCCATTTGGTGGCATCGGGCAGCTCCTGGCGCGGATACTCGGGCACCTGTCCGCCGGCCTTTTTGCTGCAGAGCTTCTGGCCCAGCTTAGCGGCACCGGCCGGGCACACCTCAACGCAGCGACCGCAGGCCACGCACTTGTCCTTCTCGACCTTGGCGACATAGGCCGAGCGCGACAGGTTGGGCGTGTTGAACAGCTGCGAGGTGCGCAGGGCGTAGCACACGTTGACGTTGCAGTTGCAGATGGCGAAGATCTTGTTCTCGCCGTCGATGTTGGTGATCTGGTGCACAAAGCCGTTGTCCTCGGCCTGGCGCAGGATGTCGTAGACCTCGTCGCGGGTCACGTAATGGCCACGATCGGTCTCGACCACGTAGTCGGCCATATCGCCCACGGCGATGCACCAATCGGCCGGGTCGTCGGCGCAGCCCTCACCCATCACGCGACGGCTCGCGCGGCAGCTGCAGGTGCTAGCGGCATACTTACCCTCGTATTTGTCGAGCCAGTGCTCAATATGCTCAATAGGCACCGACGTGCTCGCGGCGTCAATGGCCTTCTCGACCGGAATGACGTGCATGCCGATACCGGCGCCTCCGGGCGGCACCATCGGTGTGGCCTTGGACAGCGGGCCCTTGGATGCCTGTTCAAAGAACTTGGCGTAGACCGGGTGCTCCTCGAGCTGGCTCACGCGCATGTTGAGGAACTCGGCGGAACCCGGCACCAGCATGGGCAGCACCCATTGCTTGGCGCGCTCGGGATTTTCCCAGTTGTACTCGAGCAGGCCCGTGTAGCTCATATCGTCGAGCATCTTCTCGATCTGGGCCTCGGGCATGCCGGTGAGCTTGACCATCTCGGGCAGCGTGTAGGGACGGCGCATCTTCATCTTGCAGAGTACCTCGGCCTGCTCGTCAGTTGCGGCCTCGGCAAACGACCAGTACTCGTAGCCCAGCAGCTCGTCGCGATGCAGCAGGCGGTTAGTGCAGTGCTCGCACAGTTTGACGATGGCCTCGCGCGGATGCTCCGGCAGCGGCGGCACAAACTCCGCACCGATATCGGGCTCGGTGTAGCTAATCCCCGGTCCGTTGAGAATCATAGTCGTCCCTTCTCTTGCCGCAGCCTGGCAGGCACGCAGCGCCCCTCTTTTTACGGGCTCGACATGCCCCCACGCCGTTCACCCGTTATTGTTGACATTGTGTCAAAAACAGTATTGACGAACCGTCAACAATATTCAAGACTGTTAGGCGAACGGTCAGGCAAAAGAGGATGAAAGGCGGCAAAACATGAGCAACAACACAGCAGATACCTCTGTGGTCGATGCCGTCCCCGCATCCGATAGCGCGGCAAAGCGCTTGACGGGCGACGAACGCCGTCGCGAGATCCTCGCCGCCGTGCGCACCGTGAGCTCTGAGCTAGGCGTGTCGCATCTATCCGTCTCGGCCGTGACCAAGCGAGCCGGCTGCACGCGCTCATTGTTCTACCACTACTTTGCCGACATGGACGCCGCTGTCACCGCCGTCATGGACGAGGCGATCGACGGTTTTATCTCCGAGCTCGAGCAGTGGAATGCCAACCGCACCGTCGGTGATATCGAGGGCGCACTCGACACCGTCGCCCCGCTCTTTAAGCGCCTGGTCGTCAGCGGCCACGAGCTGCCGAGTACGCTCACCTCAAGCAGCGGCGCGCTCTACGGCGGCTTTTTGCACAACGTGGTCCAGCGTGTGGCGCAGTATATCTGCGACACCACCGTGGTGGATTTTGCCGCCCATCATGAGCTACGCATCGACCATGTCTACGAGACGTTCTACACCCTCATCATGGGGTTGTTGATGTATATCCGCACGCACCCCGATGTGCCCGACGAGACGGTCAAGGAAATCATCGCCTCGACACTCCACATCGAGGGCTATACCGCCAAGTATCCGGAGCGCAAGCCCCAGAACTGACGACATTTGGCCAAACTGCCCGCGATCAGAAGAGGGGCCGCGGGCGTGTGAAAGGAGAGCAGCATGCTGTTCGATGTTTGGGGTAGCGATACCCTTATCCACTGGGCCGGCTGGGCCATGGTCTTTATTGGCCTGATCGTGCTCAACGAGGTCGGCCGCCGCACCAAGCTGGGCGCGGCAATCATCTTTGGCGTGGCTCCGCTGGCCATGACCATCTACTGCGTCGCCATCGCCATCGGCGTCTCGCAGGGTGCCGAGTGGGCGCTCACCAACCCCACCCATGTGTACCAGAACAGCTGGTTCCACTACGCCAAGGTATACGCGGCGCTGGCCGGTTGCTGAGGCTTCATTGCCATTAAGTACCAGTGGGGCAAGATTGGCAAGGCGCATTGGTTCCGCGCATGGCCGTTTGTGATCGTCGCCATCAACATCATGATCGCCGTCGTGTCCGACTTTGAGAGCGCCTATCACTTCTTTGTCCTGGGCGAGTCCACCTGGGTCACCTCCGAAGGTGCTACGCAGCTGGCCGGCTGGAACAACGTGTTCAACGGCATCGCCGGTATTATCAACATCTTCTGCATGACCGGTTGGTGGAGCGTCTACGCCTCCGAGGATCAGACCGACATGCTGTGGCCCGATATGACCTGGGTCTACATCATCGCCTACGATATCTGGAACTTCTGCTACACCTACAACTGCCTGCCCACCCACTCCTGGTTCTGCGGCTTTGCGCTGCTTCTGGCGCCCACCGTCGCCGCCTTTATCTGGAACAAGGGCGGCTGGATCCAGAACCGCGCCTTTACGCTGGCCATTTGGTGCATGTTTGCCCAGGTGTTCCCGTACTTCCAGGAGGAGTCCATCTTTGTGACCCACTCCACGCTCGACCCCGGCGCCGCTACCGCGGTCTCGATCGCCGCTCTGGTCGCCAACGTCGCCGCGATCATCTACATCGCCTACCGCGCCAAGAAGCTCGGCCGCAATCCCTACAAGCAGGATGTCTTTGAGGGCACCAGCGATTGGGAGAAGGCTACCGCTCGCCGCGCCAAGGTGGATTACGCGCACGCCGAGTAACATGCCCAGCGCGAACGCCGCTTGAATGTGAAGCCGCCTGGCCGACTCCGCGCAATGCAACGTATTGCATGCCCCCGGAAAGCGATTTGTCCGCTTTCCGGGGGCTTTTTGCTGCCGCGAGGATGCGGCCGAACGATGCGCTCAGGTTAAATCGGATCTTATATTTCGTATGCGCTTTATATGGCTCCATTTTTGGGTACAGTGTTGAGCCGATATTGCATTGGGGGATATATGAGCGATGAGACGTATGGCCGCGAGGATGCGGCCCAGGATGCGGAAGCATGTGCCGAAGCCCTGGAGAGCCTTGACCGGATCGCGCTAGACGAGCTCTCGTTTAGCGATTCGGTCGTCGACGCGCAGGACGAGGTGCACGAAGACACTGAGGACGAAGGCAGCGACGCCAAAGACGCTCCTGACGAAGCCGAAGAGGACGATAGCGAGGCCGACGACCAGCCCGGATCCGACACGGACGAGGAAACCGTCTTGCTCGACAGCTTGCCGGCCGAGGATTCGCTGACCCGCGAGCTTCCTGGCTTGGGTTCCGCACCAGCCGTGGACGAGACCATCGCCATGGGCGATATTCCCCTTCCGTCCGTCCCCTCGGCACGCGAGGCCGAGGTTCGCCATCGCAAGATGTCGCCCAAGCGTCGCAATCTGATGGTCGCCGGTGTCGTGGCCGTCGCGCTCGTCGCCGGCGGTGCAGGCTATGCTGCCTGGAACGGATATCAGCAAGAGCAGGCTGCCGCTGTCGCCGCCAATGCCCACACGATGATGTCAGTGCAGATTGGCGTGCATGCCGCGGGCCTCGACTGTTCCACCGGCTCCAAGATTCCCGTACAGGTAAGCGGTCAGGACGCTGATGGCTCCTCCGTGAGCGAAACGCTCTATGTTGACGAGCACGGCCGCGGCATCAAACTGCTGCCCGGCGATTACACGCTCTCCATCGCTGCCTCCCCCATCGCGGCCGACGGCACCATCTATACCGTCCCGACCACCAAGACGCAGGTCACCGTTAAGAGCGATGGACAGGATTTAAGTGCCCAGGCCACCTTTAAGCTCAAGGTGCCTTCGGCCGACACGGTGACTGACGATCAAATCGATGCCGCCGCCAAGTATGCCGAGGAGGGCGGTGCGAGCTCCGCCGCGGCTGCCAAAGTACTCCAGCAGGCAGCAGCCGCGCGGCGCGACGTCGCCGTCAATGCCGTGAGCGCGCAAAAGGCACAGGCATCCCGTGATGCTGACGCTCGCCACAAGGCAACCGACCTCTACCAGCTCGATATTCCCGTCGAGTGGTACGGCAAGGTCGCAACTTGGCAAAACGGCAGCACGCTATGCATCTATCTTGCCGGCGACAGCGATACGCCGATCGTGACGCTCGTCGCGGTGCGCGAGGGCGAGAGCTTTACACCCGATGAGGGCGATACGGTTTTGGGTGCGGCCAATCTAGGCAACGGTTATACCGTCTACGCCAGCGGCCCCGTCTATCCGTACGTGGTGCCCCAGACCATCAACGGACGGACGCAGAATCCCGTGTCAACCTACCCCATGGACACGGCCATTGAGCTTGTCGAGCTCACGACCGGTAACCGCTACACCTATA
>DBGFLF010000020.1:0-3160 GCA_048528725.1 Collinsella sp. | reverse complement strand
ATCGATCAACGACTCGCACAGACGGCTCTGCTTTGCCACGCGGTAGAGTGTGATGCGCAGCGAGATGCACTCGGGGTCGTAGGCGGCCTCGTGCACCAGATCCAGGAAGGGGTTCATGGCCTCGTAGGGATAAAAGTGCAGCTTGTCGCCCTGCAGCACCTGTTCGCGGATGGAGCGGGTCATATCGATGGTGGGGTTGGGCTGCGGCTTAAACGGCGTAAAGAGGAGCTCGTTGCGCAGGTGCTCGGGAATCTTGCCCTCAATGCCAAAGACGTAGCCCAGGTTGAGCGGGATATCGCAGGTAAAGACCGAGCGACGCGAGAGCTCGAGCGCCTTGCGGATAGTCTTGAGCGTTGCTTTTTCGAGTGAGCCCGAGACAGCGAGCACTACCGGCTGCAGACGCAGGCGCTTCTTAAGGATGCGCTTCATGTGCTGGCGGTAGTCCTCTTCCTCTTCGACGCCCTCGCCGTCCGGATCGATGTCGGCGTTGCGGGTGACGCGGATCAGCGCACGATCCAGCGGCTTATAGGAGCCAAAGCAGCTGTCCAGGCAGGCGAGGATGACGTCTTCGAGCAAGATGTAGGAGTAAGTGCCGGTGGGCGAGGGGATCTCGACCACGCGGTTCATCGAGGCGGGAATCTCGATAAGGCCCAGCAGGCTCTCCTCGTCGGTGGCGCCGTCCAGACCACAAGCCAGATAGAGCGCGCCATTGCGCAGGTTGGGGAAGGGGTGGCGAGGATCGATGACCAGCGGCGAGATGACCGGCGACACGTAGGCCTGGAAGTAGCGGGTTACGAAGGTGCGCTCCTCGGGCGTAAGCGAATCGATGCGGGCGCGGTGAACGCCCAAGGTGTCGAGCTTGCCCTCGATGCTCTTAAAGATGGACTCCCAACGGGTAAGGAGCCCGGGCATTTCGGCCATGACAGCATCGACCTGTTCGGAGGCGGTCATATTGCTCTTGTTGTCGACAGGTTGTTTTTTGAGCTCTGCCAGATCGGACAGGCCGCCCACGCGCACCATGAGAAACTCGTCGAGATTAGACTCGAAAATCGACACGAACTTTAGTCGCTCGAATAAAGGAACGGTTTCGTCGAAGGCTTCGTCGAGCACGCGGTTGTCAAAGCGTAGCCAGCTGAGCTCTCGGTTTTGCGTGTACGAGAAGTCGCGCGGCGGTTTGCGCAGCTTTGCGGCGGCTTGCTTCTTTTCGATTTTGCTCGGCATATGCATCTGTCCGTTCAGTCCCCACAGAGGACGGTAGCCTAACACTTTTCACTATTGTCTCAATTTAGTCTACCGCTGGCACGGACGTATCGCGTGAACGGTATCTTTACCTACTTCTTACGCTGCCAAGGCATGCAACTAACTGTCCAACTCGTTTGGAAACAATCTATATCCATACTCAACTGGTGAGGATGTATGAATAAGAATGATTGCGAGCTGAATATAATCGAATCCAAATTGAATCATGGACAAACGACATATATATGCAGAAAACCGTTTTAGCTATGCAATTCCTAAACATGAAAATATTTGTGCAATCTAGCTTAATTCCTTAGAAAAAAGAACATTTACCTTTGAAAACCTGCTTTAGAGAACCGAAGTGCATCATGGGGGAATCATATGCGATATACCGTTCATCGCACTTTGCTGACCGTTCGGGGGCGAGGTGGAATTGCAGGTGGTTTTTGGATATAACTAGAGCTGTCAGCAAGCAGCGTCCCATACGGAGGGGCGCTGATACATTCGGCCAGTAAGGCCCGAAAGAAAGGTAGGAGGCCATGACGAAAGGTCTGCACGTGCCTTCCGAGATCGGCAAGCTCAGGAAGGTCTGCCTGCACCGTCCCGGCGACGAGCTCCTCAACCTGCCGCCCGACGAGCTCGAGCGACTCCTGTTCGACGATGTCCCGTTCCTGGAGGTCGCGCAGCAGGAGCACGACACCTTCGCCCAGATCCTGAGGGACCAGGGCGTGGAGGTGCTCTACCTCGAGAACCTCGTCGCCGAGGTGTTCGACCAGGTCCCCGGCGCCCGCGCCGAGTTCACCGACCAGTACATCGCCGAGGCCGGCATCCGCGGCCAGCACATGCCGCAGATCGTCCGCGAGAAGCTGGACTCCATCGAGGACAACCTCGAGTTCGTCAAGAAGACCATGGCCGGCATGACCAAGTCCGAGATCGACATGCCCCTCACGGCGTCCACGACCCTCGACTCCCTGGTCAACTCCGAGTCCGAGTCCGACCTGATCATCGACCCGATGCCCAACCTCTACTTCACCCGCGACCCGTTCGCGGTCGTCGGCGAGGGCGTCAACCTCAACCGCATGTACTCGGTCACCCGCAACCGCGAGACCCTGTACGGCAAGTACATCTTCAAGTACCACCCCGACTACAAGGACGTCTCGCTGTACTTCCGCCGCGACTGCCAGTTCCACACCGAGGGCGGCGACGTGCTGAACATCAACGAGAAGACCCTCGCCGTCGGCATCTCCCAGCGCACCCAGGCCGCCGCGATCGACGTCATGGCCCAGAACATCTTCTGGAACTCCGACTCCAAGGTCGAGCGCATCCTGGCCTTCGACATCCCGGTCTCGCGCGCCTTCATGCACCTCGACACGGTCTTCACCCAGATCGACGTCGATAAGTTCACGATCCACCCCGCCATCATGGGCACCCTGCGCGTCTACGAGCTGACCGCCGGCAAGAACCCGGGCGACGTGAACATCCGCCTGATCGAGGACACCCTCGAGCACGTCCTGGAGGACGCCACCGGCGTCGACCAGGTCAAGCTGATCCCCTGCGGCGGCGGCGACCCGATCGCGGCCTCCCGCGAGCAGTGGAACGACGGCTCCAACACCCTGTGCGTCGAGCCCGGCAAGATCTGCGTCTACGCCCGCAACACCGTCACCAACGACGTGCTGTACAAGGAGGGCCTGGACCTTCTCGTCGTGCCCTCCGCCGAGCTCTCCCGCGGCCGCGGCGGCCCGCGCTGCATGAGCATGCCCTTCTGGCGCGAGGACCTCTAAGGTCTTCAAGGACCCGTACAGGTCATAATACATACATCTAGCTGCCATTAGATGTCTCCCATTGGGGCGGTGCGGGTTTTCGCACCGCCCCAATCTTGTATGAGGGACGTCAACACGATTGGATGACTGCTTTTGTAAGG
>DBGFLF010000019.1:0-6758 GCA_048528725.1 Collinsella sp. | reverse complement strand
TCATGGTGGAAGGAATGAACCGAAAGGAGCCCGCCATGTTTTGTCGCTCGTGTGGCACGCCGCTTGTCGACGACGCCCTCTTTTGTCCCGTCTGCGGCGCGCCCGTAGCACCCGACCAGGTCGCGGCCACGCAGCAACCCCAGCCTGCCGCATCCGCTCCTCAACAATACGCGCCCGTGCAGCAGCCCGTGCGGCGCAAGCGTTCCAAGAAACCCCTCATCGCCCTTGCCGCGGTGCTTGTCGTGGCGGCGGGCATCGGCGGCGGTGCGCTGTTCTATTTCACCCAGATCGCGACCACGCCTATCGACGAGAAGACCTTTCCGGATAGCGGCATGCGTGCGCTTGTCTCGACCAAGTACGACACGAACGGTGACGGCCGCATTTCACGCGACGAGGCCAAGGCGGTGACGTCGGTCGAGCTGGACGGCGTCGCGTCGACGCGGGGCCTGGGCAAGGTGTTCCCCAACGTTACCAGTGTGGAATACGGTGGGGATAAACTCGTCAACCTGGACCTTTCGGGCTGCGGCGACCTTAAGACCGTCGAGCTTAACTCGGCGAGCAACGTCACCATCGTTAACCTGGACGGCTGCGACAACATCGAGAAGCTCGACCTTTCAAATGCCGGGGAGCTCAAAAGCATCGATCTTTCGGGCAAAAAGAAGCTCGCCACGTTGGCCCTGCCGCAGGATACGAAGATCGCCGGCATTAAGGACACGCAGCTCGACGAGCTGTGGCTGCCGGTGTCCTATGAAGGCACCGATAAATCGGACCAGTACGGCGATATCTACGAGATCGAGCGTGATGAGAACGGTTACGTCACGGGCTTCACGTCTGCCGTCAAGCAAGGTGGCGGTGTAAGCTACAGCGTCGAGCACGATGAGTCGCATCGCATCTCGGAGATTGAGGAAGATCTGGCAGGCGGTTACGTGAACGTCAACACGTTTACGTACGACGCCGACGGTAACGTCACGCGCATCGACTGCGATGCCGACGTGAGCGATTCGTCGAGCAACACGACGTTTACCTACGACGCGGACGGAAACCTGATCAACAAGACGACCAATGCGGGCTACGGCGAGAGCTCGAGTACGTACGTTTACGAGGACGGCAACCTGGTGTCCGATACCGAGACCGGCCCGGGCAATCCTCGCACGGTTGTCTACTCGTACGGATACGACAACGGCCGCGTGACGTCCTTTACGACGGACTGTCAGGGCGACACCGTGGGCACGAGGTGGACGCTCACGCTCAACTACGAGTACGACAAGGACGGCAGTATTACGCGTATCTCGCCCGTGACCTATGACACGCACGGCAACGATTACGGTTCTCTGAGTTCGTTTTCCACGGTTAATTACTCGTATAGTGGCGGCAAGCTCGACCGGATCGATTCCACGCGCGACGGGTATGCGGAGTTCTATTACGACGAGCACGGCAATCTGACGGCGGTCGATGAGTATGCCGATGGTGATTCGGACGACGAGTTTGAGTTTGAGCACGAGGTCGAGTACCAGCGTTACTTCTGTAATAAGAGCGAGAAGAACAAACCGGAGGAGTGGATTCGTCTGGATTCGAAGTGCGACGTCTGCAACGGCAGCTGGGTCAACACTTCATCGTCTCGCAAAGAGCGCTTTGTGAGTCTGTGTCAGCTCAATCCGCTGAAGGCGCAACTCGATCCGTTCCACAAGTAACGACCAGCCGCAAACCACCACGAAGGTGCCTGTCCCCTTCGTGGTGGTTTTGCTTGCCGTACGTTAGCCAAGCAGGTCGATGACGTTAAAGCCGGCGTTGCTCTTGGCGATGACGTCTCGGCCGCCAAAGACGCAGGTGGGCGAGACGGCCGCAATGCGCGTCACGTCGGCGCCGAGCGAGCGTAGCTCACCGGGCGTGGCGGCGAGCATCTGGGCGCGGCGCTCCTCGCGTGCATGCGGATCGAGTCCAGCCAGGTAGGTCGTGTTGCGGCGCTTGGTGAGCGCATAGGGCTTAACCGGCGCATCCATGCCGCTCACGCAGCTCACGATAAAGCCCTCAAAGGCGGCCTCGTCGGGCTCAAAGCTGCTAAGCCATGCACCCGCGCGCTCCACGCGCTCAATAGAAGGATCGATCGCCGGGTCGCGGTAGGTGTAGAACGCCGTCTGGCGCTCGCCGGCTGCGCGGAATCCGCAGCCGTACGCACCGCCCTTTACGCGGATCTCGTTCCACAGGTAGTCGTAGGAGAGCGCGCTGGCGGCAACCGCCCAGGCGCCCGTCACGTTAATGTCCAGGCGACGCGGGTCGCACGCGCTTGCCGCAAAGCAGATGTCGCTGGGGATGACAAAAGCCTCGTGGCGGTCGCACGGCGTCGGCACCACGAGCGCGTCGCGGCCGGCATCGGCGCTGTCGCCAGCGTCCAGCCCCAGGTCGCCCGCGGCGGCCCAGTATGCGTTAAAGTCCTCATCGCTGCCGGTAAAGCTCGCCAGGCAGCCGTCGGCCACAAAGATGCGGCCTGCCAGCTCGGCAAGCTTGGCACGCAGACCGTCCAGTCGCTCGTCAAAGTGCTCGAGCAGATCGCGCAGGAACAAGTAGAAGTCCACGCCCGAAAGCTGCTCGCGCACCACGGCCGAAGGCGAGCTGTAGCTCATCGCGCGACCGAGCGCCGCCGAGTGACCGTTGTTGATAAAGCCCTGCTCGAGCCCAATGCGAATCTGTGTGAGCACGTCGCGTACGCGGTCGGCGTCGGCATCGAGCAAAAGCGTGCTCGACCACACCTCGCGCGGCAGGCTCGTCAGCGCATCGATCTTCTCGGACAGGGCGCCGGCGCTCACCAGCAGGTAGGGGCGCACGCCGTCCACGTCGGGTTGGGTCATGACCTCGGTCGTAAAGCTCAAAAAGCCCAGCTTGCCGGCGAGCAAGTTGTCGAGCTCCTCGGCCGAGTGCTCGCGCGTGGGCAGCTGCTTAAGCAGGCGGCAGAGCAGTGTCACATAGGGCAGGTCCTCAAACGCGACGCAGCTCAGGTCGAAATACTGCATGGCGTAGGCCAGGCGGTTGGTGGGGATGCCGTGGCGCAGGCAGGGGATGGGCGCGGTCGTGTCCACGACCAGCGGCGGCTCGGGGCGCGCCTCGCCAATGTCGGACACGCGCAGGCGCGGCAGCGTGGCCTTGGCCTCGGGTGTGTCTTCCGCCTCCTGCGCGGCACGCAGCGCGGCCGTGCGCTCGACCACGTCGGCCAGCTCGGCATCGGTCATGGCATCGCGCTTGGCTGCCAGCTCGGCGGCCTCGGCACCCTCCGAACCCTCGGCGGCGTCCACCGGCACCAGCTCGACCAGTGCCATGTGGTCGTTTTCCAGCACCAGCTCGCGCAGCAGGTCCTCAAAATAGCTGCCGTCCAGCTCGCTACGCAGCTCCTCGTACACCGGGCCGTACTTGAGCGCCAGCGTCGCGGCGTCGTCATCGTAGAGCCAGGTGCTCAGCGCGTCGCACGCAATGGCCACGCCGTCGGCGATGCCATAGTCACGCTGGCGCAGGTCGTACTCGTTGCTGCTGATGATGGCTTCCAGACGCTCGCGCGGAACTCCGTGCTCGCACAGGTCGCGGCAGGCGTCCTGGAACACGCGACGCAGCTCGCGCGCCACACCGGGCTGTGCGTTTTGCAGCATGATGAGCTCGTAGGGCTGCAGGCTCTCGGCCGCGGTGTAGCTCACCACGTTGCCGCCCAGGCCGGCGGCCAGAATGGCCTTCTTAACCGGCGCTTCGTTGGAGCCCAGCAGCGCCTCGAACAGGATATCCGCCGCGATCGTGCGCTTGCGGTCGAGCGCGCTGCCCAGCACAAGGCCCAGGCCCACCAGGGCGTTCTCGGGTGTGGTGGCCATCTCGATGCGCTTGTACTCGCAGGTCACGGGCGCCTGCGCGTCCAACGGATTGGGCGCCAGCGTGGACGGGTCCTCGCCGGCGGCAACGGCAGCGTCCATGCGGCGGCTCGCGGCACTCGGCTGCGACAGATAGCGCTCGTCCAAAAAGGCCAGTGCGCGGTCCACGTCCAGGTCGCCGTAGAGCGTGATGTAGGAGTTGGAGGGATTGTAGTGTCGCGCGTGCGTGTCCAGGAACTGCTCGTAGGTGAGCGCGGGAATCGCGCGCGGGTCGCCGCCGCTCTCGTGCGCATAGGCGGTGTCGGGATAGAGCGCGGCGTTGACGGCATCGTCCAGCACGCTCATGGGATCGGACAGCGCGCCCTTCATCTCGTTGAACACCACGCCGTTATAACGCAGCGTGCCCTCGTGCAGGCTCGCGGCGCTGCTGTCGCCGTCGCCCTCCGGCAGGTCCAGTTCGTAGTGCCAGCCCTCCTGCTCAAAAATGGTGGGCTTGGTATAGATGGCCGGGTTGAACACCGCGTCCAGGTACACGTCCATCAGGTTGTACAGATCCTGCTCGTTGGTGGTGGCAACGGGGTAGATGGTCTTGTCGGGGTAGGTCATGGCGTTGAGGAACGTCTGCATGGAGCTCTTGATCAGGTCGACAAACGGCTCCTTGACGGGAAACTTGGCCGATCCGCACAGCACCGAGTGCTCAAGAATATGGAACACGCCGGTGGAATCGGCCGGCGGCGTCTTAAAGCCAATGGCAAAGGCCTTGTTTTCGTCGTCGCACGCCAGGTACAGCAGACGAGCGCCCGAGGCAGTGTGTCGCAGCACGTAAGCGTCCGAGTCGAGCTCGGGCACGGTCTCGCGGCGCTCGACGGCAAAGCCGTGGCAGGTAGTGCCGGGCACCAGCAGTGCAGCGGCTGCGGCGCGCGGGTCGGTTGAGGTGGTGGGCATATGCAGTCTCCTTTGACGCCCCAGCGGGGGCGAATCGAGTCGAATCCTCGAGAGTATACCCATATGGGGCCCTCGACCAATCTGCCGCACGAGCGTGGATTTTCGGACGCCTGCCGAATGAGCGTGGATTTTCGGACGAAATCGGCCGCCAAACGCTCAAAAACCGTCCAATAATCCACCCTCATGCATTGCTCACGTATCTCTCATCTCTCATTCGTCACTAATACGAGAGATAACAGAAAGACGAGAGATAAATATGAGAGATAACTGAGCAGCAAAGAGACAAGAAATCACGGTATTGTCTCAATACTGATTGTTCTACCAGCAAAAACATGTTTAAATGAAACAGATGGTAGATATCTTATCTCTCATCTTTCACTCATCTCTAATACGAGAGATAACAGAGAGACAAGAGATAATTACGAGAGATAACTGAGAGACGAAGGAAATCTATTCGCGGCATTCTCCGCCGGACCGAGCGAAAGGACGTGCAGATGAACGAAAACGAGCTGACCGGTCTGCTTGAGTCTTTAAGGCGTATGGGCTCGGATGATCTTAACGTCGAAGTGAAGGAGAGCGCCACGACGCTTTCCCGCGACGTGTGGGAAACGGTGAGCGCATTCGCAAACACCGCCGGCGGCATCATCGTACTCGGAGTGAGCGAGCGCGCGGGTTTTGTCCCAGTTGCAAACTTTGAGACCGAGAAAGTGCTCAACCAATTCGTGGCGGGCATGGGCGATGCCGGCGGTCGCGGAAAGCTGGCCAATCCGCCCAAATACACCATTGAGCGCGTGGAGCTCCAGGGCACCGTGGTTCTGGTCATCACGATTGAGGAGCTCGACCCGTCGAGCAAGCCTTGCTATGTCATAGAGCGGGGCGCTCAAGGTGGCAGCTACAAACGCATCGATGACAAAGATGTCCCGCTTTCGTCGACCGAGGTTTTGGCACTGTCGTCATATGAACGGACGAGTCCTAGCGATCGCGATGCGGTGCCCGGCACGAGTGTGGGCGATCTCGACGAGTCGCTGGTCGACCGCACGATAGAGCGTGCCTATTCGTTGACGCCTCGAGCGATGCGCGGTGCGGCGGACAAGAAGACAAAGATGGAGCGTCTGAATTTCCTCGACTTCCAGGGCAATGTTACCAAGGCCGGCCTCCTTGCCGCGGGCGTTTACCCTCAGCAGTTCTATCCCAAGCTCTTCATTGATGTGGCTGTCCACGTGGGAGCTCAAAAGGGAGCTGCGGGGTCGCTGAGGTTCATGGACCGCACAATCTGTGAGGGAACGTTGGGCGAGATGATCTCGGATGCCGTCGCAGCCGTCGCCAAGAATTTGCGGCGAACCTCGACCGTCCAAGGCGTCTCGCGTGTCGACTCGCTTGAGATTCCCGAGGAGGTTCTGCGCGAGGCAATCGCTAACGCCGTAATCCATCGAGAATACGGGGATCGGTTCTGTGGACAATCGATTGCCGTCGACGTCTTTGACGATCGTGTCGAGGTGACGAATCCTGGCGGCCTTTACGGGGGAAAGACTCGCGAGAACTTGTTTGACGGCAGCTCCCGATGCCGTAACGCGACGCTTGTGAAGCTCATGTCGATTGTCCCGCTGCCGGATGGCGCAGGTTCACCGGCTGAGGGCAATGGCTCGGGCATCCCGATGATGATCGATGCCATGCGCGCGCATGGTCTGGCCGAGCCCCTGTTCTGCCCGGGATTCGATCGGTTCAAGGTCGTACTTTACCGTTCAAAGATCGAGCCGGTCGATCATGGCGGGGGCTTAATTGTGACGGCACTCAAACACTACGGCGAGCTGGGGACGCGCGAGCTGGCAGAGCGCACAGGGCTCACAATTTCCCAGGTTAGGTCGCGCGTCAACGCGCTCATTGCTCAAGGCGAGCTTGAGCCCACGGCGCCGGCGACGAGCCGCAACCGCAAGTATCGACTGTCGGAGTGCGTGGGATAGATGCGTT
>DBGFLF010000018.1:0-2723 GCA_048528725.1 Collinsella sp. | reverse complement strand
TGGTACTCAACGTGAGCGGTGTTGATCGTGATACCACGAGCCTTCTCCTCCGGAGCCTTATCGATCTGGTCGTAGGCGGCGAACTCGGCGCTGTTCGGGTCGGACAGGGACAGAACCTTCGTGATCGCAGCGGTCAGGGTGGTCTTGCCGTGGTCGATATGGCCGATGGTGCCGATATTGACATGGGGCTTGCTTCTATTGAACATCTGCTTTGCCATTAGAATATCCTCCTAATTCTAAAATAATGTTGTGACTTACTTCTTATAAGGCACATTGTGCCGGTTGCGCAGGTCAGTTGCTGCCGTGGATAATCTTCTCCTGAAGAGACTTCGGCAGCTCTACGAAATGACTGGGCTCCATGCTGTAGGTTGCACGGCCCTGCGTCTTGCTGCGCAGGTCGGTCGCGTAGCCGAACATGGATGCCAGCGGCACGTTTGCAGTGACGATCGCCGCACCGTTGCGGATGTCCGTACCGGCGATCTGTCCGCGGCGGGCATTGATATCGCCCATGACGTCGCCCATGTAGCTTTCCGGCGCCGTAACGACGACCTTCATGATGGGCTCGAGGAGCGTGGGGCCCGCCTTCTGGCAGGCTTCCTTGAATGCCATGCTGCCGCAGATCTTAAACGCCATCTCGGACGAGTCGACCTCGTGATACGAGCCGTCGATGAGCGTGACCTTCACGTCCACGACCTCATAGCCCGCAAGCACGCCGGCCTGCATCGCGCCCTGGATGCCCTGATCCACACAGGGGATAAACTCTTTCGGGATTGCACCGCCGGTGATCGCGTTGACGAACTCGTAACCCTTGCCGGGCTCATTGGGCTCGATCGTGAGCTTGACGTGTGCAAACTGGCCTTTGCCGCCGGTCTGGCGCGCGTAGCGCGTGTCCACCGTAGCGGCCTTGGTGATGGTCTCCTTATAGGAAACCTGAGGTCTGCCGACATTCGCCTCGACGCGGAACTCGCGCAGAAGGCGATCGACGATGATCTCCAGATGGAGCTCGCCCATGCCGGCGATAATGGTCTGGCCCGTCTCCTCGTCCGTGTAGGCTTTGAAGGTGGGGTCCTCCTCGGCGAGCTTCGCCAGAGCGATGTCCATCTTCTCCTGTCCGGCCTTGGTCTTGGGCTCGATAGCTACGCGGATAACCGGCTCCGGGAACTCCATCGACTCGAGAACGATCGGGTTCTTCTCGTCGCAGAGCGTGTCGCCGGTCGTGGTGTTCTTCAGGCCGACCGCCGCCGCGATGTCACCGGAATAGACCTGCGTGATATCCTCGCGGTGGTTGGCGTGCATCAAAAGGATGCGGCCCAGACGCTCACGCTGGCCCTTCGTGGAGTTCAGGACGGATTTGCCGGCTTCGATCGTGCCGGAATAGACACGGAAGAATGCCAAGCGGCCGACGTAGGGGTCGGTCATGATCTTGAAGGCCAGAGCAGAGAACGGCGCGGAATCGTCCGCGGCGCGGTGCTCAACCTCGTCCGTCTTGGGCACGGTGCCGGTGATCGGCGGGATGTCCAGCGGGGACGGCATATAATCGACGATGGCGTCCAGCAGCTTCTGCACACCCTTATTCTTATAGGACGTGCCGCACACGATCGGGACGAACTTGACCTGCGTCGTGGCCTTGCGAATGGCCGCTCTGATCTTTTCGGTGGGCACCTGCTCACCCTCAAGATACAGCTCCATGATCTCGTCGTCGAAATCGGCGACCGCCTCAAGCAGCTGCGTGCGGTACTCTTCAGCCTCGTCGCGCATATCCTCGGGGATCTCCTCGACGCGCATATCCTTGCCGAGATCGTCGTAGTAGACGTCCGCCTTCATATCGATCAGGTCGATGATGCCGCGGAAATCTGCCTCAGCGCCGATCGGCAGCTGGATCGGAACAGCATTGCAGCGCAGGCGCTCATGCACCATGTCCACAACGTTGTAGAAGTTCGCGCCCATGATGTCCATCTTGTTGATGTAGATCATGCGGGGAACATTGTAATGGTCAGCCTGTCTCCAGACCGTCTCGGACTGCGGCTCAACGCCGCCCTTGGCACAGAGGACCGTCACGCAGCCATCGAGCACGCGCAGGCTGCGCTCGACCTCAACGGTGAAGTCGACGTGGCCCGGAGTGTCGATGATGTTGATGCGGTTGCCCTTCCAGAAGCAAGTGGTCGCAGCGCTCGTGATCGTAATGCCGCGCTCCTGCTCCTGCGCCATCCAGTCCATGGTGGCGGTGCCTTCATGGGTCTCACCGAGCTTGTGGTTGACGCCCGTGTAGAACAGAATGCGTTCCGTCGTGGTCGTCTTACCGGCGTCGATGTGCGCCATGATGCCAATGTTTCTTGTGTTTTCAAGGGAATATTGTCTGGGCATAATTGATAGCTCCTAGTCGGAAGATTACCAGCGGAAGTGTGCGAACGCCTTGTTGGACTCGGCCATCTTGTGCGTGTCTTCGCGCTTCTTCACAGCAGCGCCGGTGTTGTTGCAGGCATCCATGATCTCGCCTGCGAGGCGCTCCTTCATGGTCTTTTCACTGCGCTTGCGGGCATAGCCCGTCAGCCAGCGCAGGCCGAGCGTCTGGCGTCTCTCAGGACGCACTTCCATAGGAACCTGGTAGGTTGCGCCGCCGACGCGGCGAGCCTTGACTTCGAGGCTCGGCATGATGTTGTTCAGGGCTTCGGTAAACGCGTCAAGCGGTTCCTTGCCGGTCTTTTCCTTGATGATGTCAAAAG
>DBGFLF010000017.1:0-2370 GCA_048528725.1 Collinsella sp. | reverse complement strand
AGGTCGAACAGCTTGCCCATGTGCTCGGACGTATCGTACTTCCACGTGGTGGACTGGTAGATAGGCACCTGGCGCGGCTCCGCATCGCCCGGGCGATAACCGCCCTGAACACACGTGGTACCGATGGTCTGCTCGCTCATATCTAGCTCCCTTGCTCGGGTTTTGTTTTTATTCGATTCACGATACCGCTACCCCGCAGCCCTCTCAACCCATCCCCAAGGTAGGTTATGGGACAAATCGATCAGGGGTATTTATCTCAAGCCTTGGGCATTTGCTCGACAGAGAAAAATGAGGCATCCATGAAGCTCTCGATGATTACACGCACCGTCACGGGTACCATAAGCGGGTACACCGTGACCAAGGAGACAACGATGAAGCAAATCGATACGGCCCAGCTCGACATCACCGCCTGTCAGGCTCAGGCTGCCGAATACCACGCCCGTGGCTTTAACTGCGCGCAGGCCGTCGCCTGCACGCTCGCACCTGCCGTCGGACTCGACCCTCAGGTCGCCTTTACCCTCACCGAGGGCTTTGGCGCCGGCATGGGCGGCATGACCGAAACCTGCGGCGCCATCTCGGGCGCCGTGGCCATCATGGGCTTCGTGATGAGCGACGGCATGGAAAACCCCAAGACCAAGGGCCAGACCTACAAGCTGTCGCGCGAAATCGCCAAGCGTTTTGGCGAGAAGAACACGACGACCGTCTGCGGCACGCTCAAGGGCATCGGATCGGATAAGGGTCCGCTCCGCAGCTGCCCCGGTTGCATCGACGATGCCATCGAGATCGCCTGCGATGTGCTAAAGCAGCTCGCCGAGTAGACGGCATCAACATAAAACGACGGCCGGCGCGCTTGGGATCCATCCAAAAGCACGCCGGCCGTTGCCGTCAGAACTCGGCAAATTCGGGAGCGCCGACCTCGATCTCCTCGCGTCCCGCCATAAGCTCGCGCATCTTGGCGCAAAATGGCTCCTGCTCCCCCGCCTTAAACACCAAGTGAAGTGTAACGGTATCCGCGTAATCGGTATCCGAAACCTTGGCACCCAAATCCTGCGCCAAGCGAAGCACCTGCTCATACTGTGGATAGGCCACATACACGTCAACCGGCACGACGCTTGTCATCTCGACGATCTGCCCGGCCTCCTGAGCCGCGGCCACCGCCGCCTGCGTCGCCGCGGTATAGGCGCGCACCAAGCCACCAGGCCCCAACAGCGTGCCACCAAAATAGCGCGTCACTACGCAGCAAACATTTTTGAGCCCCGCGCCACGCAGCACCTCGAGCGTCGGCATACCGCTCGTGCGGCTCGGCTCACCATCATCGCTCTGGCGCTCGCGTCCATCGACCAAAATCCACGCGGGAACATTATGCCGAGCGTCATAATGACGCTTGCGAACCATCTCGATAAAGGCATTCGCCTCATCCTCGGACTCAATATGGACCAGCTGAGCAATAAACCGACTCTTGCGGTCCACAAACTCGCCCGAAGCCTCAATATTCGATTGCAGAGTAAAATAGCTGTCCAACAAAGCCCCTCAAACACAAGCAAAGCAACAAACAGCCTCAATAATACGGCAAAGACCGTATCGATTGTCAGGGTAACAAAAATGCCAAGTGGGCCGATAAGCCGGGTTCTGTCGTGAACGGTCATTTATCTTGTCTGCACGTTACCGTGCAGTTCCACGCACGCTACCCGAACGCGGACCGGGCCGGCCCATAGCGTTCCTATTCGCGCTTGCTCCGGATGGGGCTTGCCAAGCCGCCGTGTTACCACGACGCTGGTGGTCTCTTACACCACCGTTTCAGCTTTTCCCTTTACGCCTTGCGGCGCAGGTGGGAGTCTTCTTTTCTGCGGCGCTTTCCGTCGGATCACTCCGCCCGGCCGTTAGCCGGCATCCCGCCCTCTGGAGCCCGGACTTTCCTCACGCGTGCTGCAAGCAGCACATCGCGCGACCGTCTGGCCCACTCAGCAGTGCAAGAGTGTAGCACACCGTTGCCGCAGGCAATGGCACAACACAAGCGTTCGACACGATAAACCAAGAACCGCGCTATGCAGTACAATAGGGTTGTCGATGGGCAACGTCGTCAGTCGAGACGCGACCGCGCTCCGCACCCCTCCGTCTACTCGGTGCGTTCCCGCCTCCTCCCCGAGGCGGGATGTCGGCATTTTTTCATGCACCGACAACCAAATAGCCTGTGTACAGCATGGGCAGCATCGCGTATCTCGGCACCAAATGCAAAAAGGGACCCGTCCATTACGGACGGATCCCTTAAAACAAGTGATCGTCAAACCGATTTACTCGGCGTCGGTCTCCTCGTCCTTCTTCTCGGAAGGAAGCGGGGTAACCTCGATCTCGACGCCCAGAGTCTCAGCA
>DBGFLF010000016.1:0-2756 GCA_048528725.1 Collinsella sp. | reverse complement strand
CCGTGCCCATGCTCACGCGGGCCGAGCGACGGTACAGCGGGTCACAGCAAGTGGGGCTCACCAAAATGCCATCGACGTTCAGCGCAGCCGCCGAGCGGAAAATCGCGCCGACGTTGGTGTGGTCGACGATGCCCTCGAGCACGCACACGCGCACCGGGCGCTCCCCCGACGCCTCGACAACACCGCCCAAGAACTCATCAACCGGAATCTGACGTGGACGACGGAATGCCGCAAGCGCGCCGCGCGTCACGTTAAAGCCCGTCAGCTGCTCCATGAGCTCCATGGAGGCCACGAACACGGGAACCGGACCCGCGCCCTCGCGCACAACCAGGCGCTCAAACAGCGGCATCATCTGGTCGAGCCAGCGTTCGCCCAAAAGAAAGCTCACCGGCTGGTATCCGGCACGAACCGCACGCTCGATGACCTTGGCACTCTCGGCGATAAAAATGCCCTTCTGCGGCTCCAGCACGCAGCGAAGCTCACGCTCGGTCAGTCGCACGTAGGCATCGAGCCGCTCGTCCTCGAGCGAATCGATTCGCAGCACCTCAACGGCATCAGTCATAGCAGCCAGCCCGCACCCTTCTTTACAGCACATCTACACCAAACGAGGCGACGCTAAGCGCCGCCCCATGCATTCAAATAATCCGATGATACCGTTCACGCCAGACGATTTACGCCTCGACGCGACGATACGTCACGTACTCATAATCGAGACCCTCGTCACCCTCGCCCGCGGCAATCGTGGCAACACCGCCACGCCGAGTAATCTCCCACGCGGGATCAGCGTCCAAGTCGGGAAAGTACGTGTCCACGACATGGGTGCAATGGTCGTGCGTGACCTCGGCCTCCACGCAGTACGGCAAAAACTGCCGATAGACATCGCCGCCACCAATCACCCAGGCAACGGGCTCATCGGCTACGGCGGCCAAGGCCTCGTCAACGCTATGAACCACGTCGACGCCCTCGGCAGCAAAGCTCTCGTCGCGCGTGAGAACGATATTGCGGCGATTCTTGAGCGGACGCCCACCGGGAAAACTCAGCAGCGTCTTGCGTCCCATAATGACCGGACAGCCTTTGGTGCACGCCACAAAATGACGCATATCGGCGCGATTGGACACCACCATGTCGCCCTCGCACCCAATACCCCAGTCATCGCACACGGCGACGATGGCAGAAAGCTTACACGTCATGCGCGTCACCTACACCGCAATGGGGATGTTCTTGACCTGCGGGCCGTGCTCATAGCCCTCGACGATCAAATCATCGGTCGTAAACGCGTAGAAATCATGCACATCGGGGTTGAGCGTTACCTTGGGAGCCGCAAACTGCGGACGCTCGATAAGCTCGCGGACGATATCGACATGACGGTCGTAAATGTGGGCATCTGCGATCACATGCAGCAGCTCGCCAGCGATCATATCGACCGACTGCGCGACCATCATCAGCAAAATAGCGTACTGGCACACATTCCAGTTGTTCGCGGCCAAAATATCCTGGCTGCGCTGGTTGAGAATCATGTTGAGCGTCGGTTTGTCGTCCTGCGGGCGCTGCGTGACGTTATACGTCACGCTGTAGGCGCACGGATACAAGTGCATCTCGGACAGGTCGCTAAACACATAGGTGTTCGTCATGATGCGACGGCTGTACGGTGTGTGCTTAAGGTCGTACAGCACGCGGTCCATCTGGTCGAAGTCGCCCTCGGCGTAATGGCTCTTCTGACCAATCTGATAGCCGTAGGCTTTACCGATGGAACCGGTCTCATCGGCCCACTCATCCCAGATATGGCTGTTGAGGTCATGCACGTTATTGGACTTCTTTTGATAGATCCACAGAATCTCGTCCATGGCAGACTTAAGCGCCGTACGGCGCAGGGTGAGCGCGGGGAACTCCTCGCGCAGATCATAGCGCGCCGTGACACCAAAGTTTTTAATGGTATAGGCAGGGGTGCCGTCCTCCCACACCGGGCGGACCTTTTGGCCCTCGGTGGTGGTGCCATGGTCCAAGATATCGCGGCACATGGTTACAAACTGTTGATCAGCTTTGCTCATTGACCCTCCTGTCAGTCGCCTACAAGCGAGATTCATTGTAGCCCAGGCGCACGCGGCCCCACAGCCCAAACATAAGCCCTCATTTTCTGACATATGCCAGAAATTCCTTGCGCAAATCCGCACGTTCGCTATTCTATTGTTGACATATGTCAGATTTGGAGAGTGTATGGCTGGAAGACGCGAAAAACTGCGCCGCGTTGGGATCATCCCCGAATATCGCGGCTTTACCCCCGATGGCCTTGCCAGCGGAGACGCTATCGATATGACGGTCGATGAGCTCGAAGTACTGCGCCTGTGCGATCTGGAGGGCCTCAATCAGGAGGCCGTCGCCCTGCACATGGGCATCGCCCGCGCCACGGTGGCGGCAATCAGCAGCCGCGCGCATCGCAAGGTGGCAAACGCGTTGGTCAATGGACGAGCGATTGTCATCGAGGGCGGTAATATCGCATACTCCCCCATCACCACGACGACGGCCGCATGGCCAGCAAAGGAGGTCGGCACCATGAGGGTGGCAACGACGTACGACAACGGCAACATCTTTATGCACTTTGGCCGCAGCGAGCAGTTCAAGATCTACGACATCCAAGATGGCAAGGTGCTCAACGAGCAAGTCGTAGGCACCGGCGGCACCGGTCACGGCGCCCTGGCGGGTCTGCTTGCCAACGGTGGCGTTGACACGCTCATCTGCGGCGGTATCGGCGGCGGCGC
>DBGFLF010000015.1:0-5814 GCA_048528725.1 Collinsella sp. | reverse complement strand
CATCCGCTCCGCGCGTCTGCGCACGGGCGACGTCATCGAGGGCTCGCTTCGTCCTTCGCGCGGCGGCGACAAGCGCGCCGGCCTCGCCAAAATCACGACCGTCAACGGTCTAGACCCCGAGCAGATTCGCAACCGCCCCAAGTTCGGTGACCTCACCCCGGTCTATCCCAACGAGCCGCTGCGCATGGAGCATGGCAAGGACTCCATTACCGGTCGCGCCATCGACATCGTGTCGCCGATCGGCAAGGGTCAGCGTGGCTTGATCGTGTCCCCGCCCAAGGCCGGCAAGACCACAATCCTCAAGAAGATCTGCCAGTCTATCTCGATTAACAACCCCGAGGTGCACCTCATCTGCCTGCTCGTCGACGAGCGCCCCGAAGAGGTTACCGATATGCAGCGTTCCATCAAGGGCGAGGTTGTGGCGTCGACCTTCGATATGCCCGCCGACAACCACACTCGCGTGGCAGAGCTCGTCATCGAGCGCGCCAAGCGCATCGTGGAGCTGGGCGGCGATGTCGTGGTGGTGCTCGACTCCATCACGCGTCTTGCCCGCGCCTACAACTTGGCGGCGCCCGCCTCAGGCCGCATCCTTTCGGGCGGCGTCGATTCGGCGGCACTGTATCCGCCCAAGCGCTTCCTGGGCGCAGCCCGCAATATCGAGAACGGTGGCTCGCTCACCATCCTGGCCTCTGCCCTCATCGACACCGGCTCCAAGATGGACGAGGTTATCTTCGAGGAGTTCAAGGGTACCGGCAACATGGAGCTTAAGCTCGACCGCGACCTGGCCGACCGCCGCATCTTCCCGGCTATCGACCCCGTTGCCTCCGGTACGCGCAACGAAGACCTGTTGGTCGACGAGCAGATGCGTCCGTTTGTCTTTGGTCTGCGTCGCATTCTTGCCGGCATGAACAACACCGAGCGCGCAGCCGCGTCGTTTATCAAGGGTCTTAAGGGCACCAACACCAACCAGGAGTTCCTGGTGCGTTCGGCCAAAAAGCACAGCGACTACGAGCAGACGTTCTAGGTTGTCATCCACGCGCAGCGATAGTCATCAATGCGATAAAGGGTCGGGGCTTTGAGCCTCGGCCCTTTTCCATATCGCCGCTCCGCGCTTATTTTTGACCATAAGACTGGCAAGCAGCAGGTTTCCCGTTTCAATCCGACATCGTCGCTTGCAATCGACAGGGCGGTTTCGCATAATAGCTTTTAAGCTTCGCGACGGAAAACGCAGATGAAACGAACCATATACCGTTGCTTTGGGGCATAGCCCCGCTTCATCTTCTCTCGCGCAGCCAACTGAATGATGCGATTTGGGTGCTGGAAGATGGGGAGAGCTCATGGCTTCTTCTGATGCAACACAACGAGCAGTCCTTGCCGGACTTTCGTGCGGGATCGGCCTTGCCGCTCCCGTGGTTATGTATGCCGCGACGCTGCCGTTTTCGTCGGTGAACGAGACGGTCGTGGCGGGTGCGGTTCCCTTCGCCGTGGGCGCGGTGGCGGGCGTGGGTATCTATGCCGCCTCGCTGGGTATCTCCGAGTACCGTGCGCAGCGTGAAGAGCGTCTGTTCCAGCCTGATGCCATGGGCGGTGCCGCCAATCTCAATCAGCATCAAAGCGAGTTCAAGACCGCCTCGATTCCAGCTCAGCAGCAGGATGCGACTCCTTACGCTGCGGCTTCTGCTTCTCAGGCTCAGGCGGAGCAGTCTACCTCGGCATTCCTTTCCGGCCTGACTGGTGCGTTCCAGCGCCGTCATGCCGATGATGGTGTCCCTACCATCGCTCGAGCCGCAGATGCCATGGACGAGGCCGAGGCTTGGTCCATGATCGACAGTATGCTCGACGACGATTCGCCGGTGAGCTGCGACCCTGCACACTCGCGCGACGTCTATCAAGTCGCCATCGACGAGCTCACCAACGGCGGGCAGACCGGCTCCTTCAATCGCGACGACATCGCCGCCGCGGCACGCGCCGTGTCTGGTTCCCAGGCCGCCCCTGCGGGCAGCACGGCGGCTTTCGTGGCACTCGTTGCCAACGCGGCAGCCAATAACGCCTACAACGCTACCTCGGCGGACGCGAACGCTTCTGCCGACAATTCGTACGTTGATGAAGCCATGACTGCGGACGAGGAGGCCGTTGCCGCCCGCCGTGCCGCCGAAAGCTCGTTGTGGGGCGCTCCTGCCCAGCAGCAGGCGGCTGAGGCTGCGCCGTACAATGCAAACCTCGCCAGCATGCCTATCATCTCCGGTGCCGCGGACATCGATCTCGATGACCTCGATGAGCCTGCAGCCATCACCGCATCGATTGATGCCCAAGATCGCATCAACACCGGCGACCTTCCAGATGCCTCGCTCGAGGTTGATGTCCCCATGGCCGATTACTCGGGCCACGAGGACATGTGGGCCGCCGCCACCGCGATCCTGGATGAGATTGACGAGCCTGCTCCTGTTACGGCCCCCGCTCCCGTCGCTGCCCCTCAGCCTGCTGTCCCCGCCCATGTCGGCCGTCACAGTGCTGTGTTCCCCGAGGATACTGCCCGTATCTCGCGCGAGAGCATCGAGCGAGCCGAGGCTATTGCCGCCGGCATTATGGAAAATCGTCGTCACGAGCGCGTCAATCAGATCCTCGAGGAAGAGATCGAGCGCCTGCAGTCCTCTACCGCCAAGCGTACGGGCCGTGCCTATCTGAGCGTTATCGAGGGCGGTACCGCCAGCTTTGCGCCGCTCCGCGCGGAGGCATAACTTCTGCATGGTTAAGATCAATCGAAAATGGGCGGTCGTGACCTGCCTGATGGCGCTCTTGATCTGGGGCAATTCGCTGGTTCCCGGCTCGGGGTCGGGCTCACTGAGTCTAACGGTCATGGAAGCTATCCGCGGTTTCCTGCACGGCGTGGGACTTCCATATGAATGGGTGACCAACTTTGTTGTTCGCAAGTGCGCGCATTTTACCGAGTATATGGTGCTCGGCATCCTGGCAACGCACGCCTTTGATTTTGAGGGCCGGCGCACCTTTGACGTGCTGCTGCCCACGGCGGTGTTCCTGCTGCTGATTCCTTCGATCGACGAGACGATTCAGCTCTTTGTGCCGGGACGCGCTGGAATGATCACCGATGTGATGATCGACTGCTGTGGAGCGGCAACGGGCGTTGTGCTCCGATATCTCTTACGGTCGCTGATGTGCGCCAAAAAGGCCGCCTAGGACGTATTGTTTGGTCCTAGGCGGCCTTTTTTATTTGAGGGCTTATATGAGGCGTGGTGGCGTCGTTCCGTAGGTCGGATTTGCCGGGCGTGCCACGCCCCGTGGGTGCGTCTGCTACTGAAGCGCCTGTGCGCCCAGGGCCAGGCAGCCCATGATGCCCTGCTTGCCCTCGAGGCTGTTGTTGACGATGTAGCTATCGATGTCGTTGACCTCGGGCGTGACGATATAGCCGTTGAGCATCTCGGCGCACTTTTTGCGTGCGAGCGGCACGATGGGAGTGTGGTCGGCCACGCCGCCGCCGATGATGATCTTTTGCGGCGCGTAGCACAGCGTGTAGGTCATGAGTGCCTGTGCCAGATAGCCGGCGAGCAGGTCCATGGCCTCCGAGTCATCGGCCATGTCTCCGGCGCTCTTGCCATCCCAGCGCTTTTTAACGCCGGGGCCGGCGATGAGGCCCTCGAGACAGTTGTCGTGGAAGGGGCAGGCGCTGTGCTCGCCAATGGTGTCGCGCGGGTCGCGCGTGACCAGGATGTGGCCGGCCTCGGGATGCATCATGCCGTGCACGAGCTGGCCGCCCGAGAGCACGCCGGCGCCCACGCCGGTACCGATGGTCAGATACACAACGTCAGTGAGGCCCTGGGCGCAACCAAAGGTGACCTCGCCCAGGCAGGCGACGTTGACGTCGGTGTCGTAGCCGCAGGGAATATTGAGCTCGTTTTGGATGGTGCCCAGCAGGTCAAAGTAGCGCCATGCCGTTTTGGGCGTCTCCAGGATCTTGCCGTATTGGGGCGAGGCAGGGTTGACTGCGGTGGGGCCAAAGGCGCCGATGCCCAGCGCGGCGATGCCCTTGTCGGCAAACCATGCGTTGACGGCCTCGACGGTCTCCTGCGGAGTCGTGGTCACGATCTGCTCACGCTCCAGGACCGTGCCGTCTGCATAGCCCGTGGCGCAGACCATCTTGGTGCCGCCGGCCTCGAGCGCTCCGATAAGTTGCTGCTCTTCCATAATATTCCTCTCACTGGGACGAGTTGCTCCATGACTAAAGTATAGAGCTCTAAACCATTTAAGAAAGCGCCATAAAAAGAAGCCTCGCAACGCGGCAGGCGGTGCGGGGCTTCTTTAGTTACTTTAGTTGCCGGGCCGTCCTTACCCGCGCGGTTTGATTTTATCACGCAGGGACTTGAGGTTCTCCAGTGCCGCGTTAAGCGTCTCGTCTCGCTTGGCAAAGTGGAAACGAATCAGGTGGTTGACGGGCTCGCGGAAGAAGCTCGAGCCGGGCACGGCGCCCACGCCCACCTTAGACGCGAGGTCCTCGCAGAATTCGAGGTCGCTGTCATAGCCAAACTCAGAGATGTCCATCATGACGTAGTAGGCGCCCTGCGGCACGTTATGCTCAAGACCGATGCTGTCGAGTCCCTGGCAGAACAGGTCGCGTTTGGCGGCATAGAGGTCAAGGACCTCATCGTAATAGCTGTCGTCGAAGTTGAGGGCGGTGACGACGGCTTCCTGCAGGGGAGCGGCGGCGCCCACGGTGAGGAAGTCGTGGACCTTTTTGATGCGCTCGGTGATTTCGGCAGGGGCGATAGTGTAGCCCAGACGCCAGCCGGTGATGGAGTAGGTCTTGGACAGCGAGCTGCAGCTGATGGTGCGCTCGAACATGCCAGGCAGCGTGGCCATGTAGACGTGCTCATGGGGTGCGTAGACGATGTGCTCGTATACCTCGTCGGTGATGCAATAGGCGTCGTACTTTTTGCAGAGGTCGGCGATAAAGGTGAGCTCCTCGCGCGTAAAGACCTTGCCGCAGGGGTTGGAAGGGTTGCACAGGACGATGGCCTTTGGGTCGTTGTCGCGGAAGGCCGCCTCGAGGACCTCGCGGTCGAAGTCAAAGGTGGGCGGGTTGAGCGGCACATAGATGGGCTCGGCTCCCGAGAGAATGGTGTCAGCGCCGTAGTTCTCGTAGAACGGCGAGAAGATGACGACCTTGTCGCCGGGGTTCGTGACCGTCATCATGGCGGCCATCATGGCCTCGGTGGAGCCGCAAGTGACTACGATATTCTCGTTGGGGTTCACCGGCATGCCCATAAAGTGCTCCTGTTTGGCGGCGAGCGCCTCGCGCATGGCCTGGGAGCCCCAGGTGATGGAGTACTGGTGGTAAAGCGGCTTGGGGTCGGTGGCGATGGTGCCCAGACTATTGAGCAGCTGCGCCGGGGGATCGAAGTCGGGGAAGCCCTGCGACAGGTTGACGGCGCCATACTTGTTGGAGATGCGCGTCATACGGCGGATGACCGAATCGGTAAATCTCGCCGTACGGTTGGAGAGTTCTTTCATGCCGGTCCTTTCGAGCATTTGCAGTGGGGCAAGTTTACTCCTATGAAACCGGTGGGATTTGCTCGAAATGGATCCGAAAAACTCTTTTCAAAATTCTTGAAAATTGGGGCTTGCATCGCGTGGCGTTCCTTGCAATAATAGTCGAGCGCGAAGCGCACAGGACACGGTGGGTGTAGCTCAGTTGGCTAGAGCGACGGGTTGTGGTCCCGTAGGTCGAGGGTTCGAGTCCCTTTACCCACCCCACAAAAAGAGCGGGATCGGGAATAGAGTCCCGATCCCCTTTCTTTTCCC
>DBGFLF010000014.1:0-1738 GCA_048528725.1 Collinsella sp. | reverse complement strand
TACCTTGACACCCTTTTCATTGCCACGCCGATATCTTGGGACGGCAGCGTAACGCAGCAGGTGGGCAGACTGCATAGAAGCCACGAGGGCAAGCAACAGGTTGAGATATTCGACTACATTGACCTGTCGATACCCATGCTCGCCCGCATGTACCAGAAAAGACTCAAGACGTACGCCAAGTTGGGGTACGAAATTTATTCAGCAGAGGACAGCGAGCAACCCGATTACAACATTCTCATAGAGCCGGCAAACGCTATTGAGGCATTAATTAAAGACATCACCGGTGCCACAAAGAGTGCCTTCATAGCCGCATCCTACGCATCCGCCGCATGCCTCACGAAACTCACCACCACACTCGCAGGCGCAGCCGCCCGTGGGATTACCCTTGAGGTTTATGTTGCCTCACCTCCGCGCGATGACGCGAAAGCGATTTTTGCCGAGATGAACGTCGACTATTCCGTCAAGGCCAAAGGGCGGCTGTGCGCGGCCGTGATTGACGAGGAAACTGTCTGGTACGGGACTATCCCGCTGCTGGCATTCCCCAAGAAAGAAGACCGCAGCATCCGTTTCAAAAGCAACGAAGTCGCCGCTGAGTTTTTGAGCGAAATCCAGCAATGAGGAGAACCGGGGGCCGCAGCAGCGAACGGGGCGCCCACATCAGTTGCGGTGAAATAGGGACTGTTTTTGGCCAATCGACCGCAAATCAGTCCCTATTCCACCGCAACTTGGAAATCGGCGATCAGCCCAGCGGACCCTGAAACAGTTCCTCATGCGAGCCCATTCTCACCAGCCTAATCACTGGGTTAGTCTTATGGGGAAGATAAAGAACGACCACATCGACCAAGCCATCGGATAGGTGGAAATCGATGTGGCCGTTGTAGTTTCCGCCCGGGTTTGAGAGCTCGTGGGCGCCATACTCCGCCGGAAGTGACCCATGAGCCACAAGCTCTGCAACCGCCGCTTTAAACTCACTTTTTAGCTGCGGATGCATGCGCATCGTTCGTTTGTAGTCCGCCTTAAATTGAGCCTCGACTTTAATCTCGAACATCGCTATTCCTCATCGAGGAATGACATAAGCTCATCAGCGTTATTGAATGACGGGCTATCGTCCGGCAAAATCCCCAACTCATGAGCCTCGGCGATCACCATGGCACGCCTCGTCGCCTCGTTGGGCATCTCCGCCCTTCCTACAATCTCAAAAGGAATCTTTCGCTGATTTACCAGCTGCCGAACGGCAAGATTGAGATAGGAATTGAGGCTGAGGCCGACCGAATCCAAGAACTCAGTCGCCTGCTCCTTGAGGCCCTCTTCGAGGCGAACCGTCGTAGGCTTAACCGTTGCAGTAGACATACGCGACCTCCTTGCCCTCGTCTTTTGCATCAGTATACCCAATATAAATGGCAACCTGACGTTAGATAGCATCAGATTGCCATGCATATTCATGTCGCGGTAGACACGATTGCTCTACATCAACCCGCTGAGCGCAATGTCAACGGCCTCGTTGAGGTCGTCGGTAATGTGTACCAGATCCGGGTCGAGCGGGCTAATCATACTGGCGCTCATTACCGGGCCGTTAAGCCAGTCGAACAGGCCCTGCCAGTACTCGGTGCCCACCAGCACAAGCGGCATGCGCTTGACCTTGTGCGTTTGCACCAGCGTGAGCACCTCGAACATCTCGTCGAGTGTGCCAAACCCGCCGGGAAAAACAATAGCGCCCGAGCTGTATTTGACGAACATG
>DBGFLF010000013.1:0-2147 GCA_048528725.1 Collinsella sp. | reverse complement strand
CCCTCGCCGGCTTCAACGCGCTGCTCGCACTCGGCGGCCATGTCGTTGATGGCGCCGGTCAAGCGCGGCGTGTCGTCCATAAAGGCGGCTTGAACGGTCAGCAGGCTGTCGAGACCGCTGATGGGCGCTGGGTCGGCAGCGCGCGTGGCAGCGAGGCGCTGCAGGGCGCGACGCTTCTCATTGACGGCGTGGATAGCGGCCTTCAGACGCTCAGGCGTAATCGTAACGCCACACTCCTCCTCGATCTTGGCGGCGAGCTTTTTGACCTCGGCCTTCCAAGTCACGAGCGTCGACTCATCGTGCACGTTGGGAATATCCATAACGTACATGTTCTTTTGCGTGGCAAAGAACTCGTAGGCCTTCTTCTTGCCATCGCAGGTGTTCTCGCCTACCACCAGGTCACTCGACTCAATGTAGGGGCAGACCTCGCCCAGCTTAAAGCCGGCAAAGCTCTTGATGAGCGGACAAGTGTTGCGTGGCAGGTGCTCCTCAACCTTATCGGTTGCCCAATCGGCACCCGAGCACAGACCCACGGGAATGCCGTCACAGGCAAGTACAATCTCCTCGGGAACGTACACGCAGAACGAACCGACGATCTTGGTGGCCTCGCCAGCCTCCTTCTTGTCGAGCATCTCCTTAATACGGCCACTGTGGATGTTGGTGGCCACAAAGTCCAGGTAGGACGTGGACTTGGGGCGATTGTTCTGCGTCAGGAACATATCGCCGTACATCTGGCCCACGGCGCCCAGCAGCATATCGTGGTCGGCAAGATTCATGCCGAGGCTCTCCCACATCGGATGGAAATCAAATTCTTCAGCCATGACGGTTCCCCTCTCGAACCAAATACGGATAGCTACGGTATTGCTGCACGACGGACGGCGATTGCCCAGCCGTGCTCAAACCCGGAATTTTAGGGAACCTGCTTTGCGGTCGATTATTTAGTTGTGCGTCGTCTCTCCCGGAGCCGTGAACATACCTGCTCATATGCGACTCCGAGCCATATACAGGGCGCGCGCGGCAACGCGGCGAATGTATGTCGTCTGCGGCATGTGCGCACCCTCCTTAACCAGTCAAGGTCAACTATATCAGCGGTCATCGTCCAGACGAACACCGTTGACATTCGTACGACAGCCTCGCGTGCCGTCGTTTAATAAATAATTATCTTGATTGATAAGAGTCTGTCATCCCTCATTCGGCAAGCGGCAAGACAAAGCCGCCGAGGCTTATATCCCCGACAGCATTACCCGGCGCTATCGACAAACCAGGTGGATCCTACTCGCATCGAAGTGCATGCGCAGCGTCTCGCCTGCTTGCGGCAGCCCGTCGGCAGCAACGTTCACTTTGTTGACCTTCCACTGCAGACGCGTGGGCGCATCAGCGCGCGGCACGTCCAGCAATACCAGCCGCTCAAAGCGCGAATCGCTCACACGGGCCACGTGCAAATCATAGCTGTTGCGCCCCCGCTCAGCGCGATTGTCAACATGGAAGTAGCTTGCGCGAATGCCCAGGAACGCCACAGTATCGGGAACCTCACGACCCACGTTAAAGCTCATGCCCCAGTCGAGAGCCTCGACTTCCTCGTCGCCGACCTTGCGCGCCCGGCTTGTGTTCTTGCACCCCGTCAGGCGCAGTGCCGCCAGCGTCTGCGGACGGCGGACCACGTCCTCGACGGAGCCGATCTCCTCAACATGCCCATCGTGCATCACGCAGATACGCTGGCACAGGCGACATGCCTCGTCGATATCGTGGCTCACGTAGAGCACGGTGCGGTTGCAGACATCGAACAGGTCGAGCATATTCTGCTCGAGGGCGCTCTTGAGGTACGCATCGAGCGCACTCATGGGCTCGTCGAACATAAAGATGCCCGGATGCGCCGCCACCATGCGCGCAAGCGCCACACGTTGCTGCTGACCGCCCGAAAGTCGTGCGGGATAGCGGTCGGCAAAATCGGCTAGACCGAAAATGCTCAGATAGCGCTCGGCGAGCTTTTTGCGCGCGGCGGCATCGCCCGCGCCCTTTACACCGGCACATACGTTATCGGCCACCGTCATGTTGGGAAACAGCTGATAGTTTTGGAACAGCAGGGCGCATTTGCGCGCCTGGGGCGACAGGTTGATGCCCGCCGCCGAGTCAAAAAAGGTCACGCC
>DBGFLF010000012.1:0-5935 GCA_048528725.1 Collinsella sp. | reverse complement strand
TCGCGCTGGCCGCGGCCGATACCATGGCCGACTATCTCGGTCGCGCACTGGCGCTTATCGCCAACGTGGTCGACCCCGAGATGTTCCTCATCGGCGGCGGCGCCTCCGCCTCGGCCGATGTCTACCTCGACAAGGTTCGCGAGCACTTTAAGCAGTACGCGCTCTCTGCCTCGCGCGAGACGCCCATTAAGGTCGCTTCGCTCGGAAACGACGCCGGCATCATCGGTGCCGCCTACGTAGCCCTGCGCGCTGCCGGTAAATAGCTGGTGCAAGGGGGACAGGTTACATTGCACCAACATGGTGCAAAAGGGACAGCCTTGGCCCCCGTGCCTGCGCCCCAAAATATGCCGTGGCCCTTCCGTCTGCGAAGGCTCGGCATCGGCGTGCTACCATAGCTACGTCCAAGTACACATATCAAGTGGAGGATATCCATGGCAAACGTTCTTGTCTTTGGTCACCAGAACCCCGATAACGACGCCATCATGAGCGCCGTCGTCCTGTCCCAGCTGCTCAACCAGGTTGAGTATGCCGGCAACACCTACGAGGCCTGCGCCCTTGGTCAGCTTCCGGCCGAGTCCGCCAAGCTGCTCGCCGACGCCGGCATCGCCGAGCCCCGCGTGATCGAGTCCGTCGAGGCCGGTCAGCTCGTCGTCCTCACCGACCACAACGAGTCTGCCCAGTCCGTCGCCGGCCTTAAGGACGCCACGGTCTTTGGCGTTGTCGATCATCACCGCATCGGCGACTTCGAGACCGCCGGCCCGCTGCACTACATCTGCCTGCCCTGGGGCTCCAGCTGCACCATCGTCACCAAGCTCGCCGGCGTGCTCGGCGTTGAGCTTTCCGACGTCCAGGCCAAGCTGCTGCTCTCGGCCATGATGACCGACACGCTCATGCTCAAGAGCCCCACCACCACCGATGTCGACCGCGCCGTCGCCGCCAAGCTCGGCGAGCAGGTGGGCGTCGACCCGGTCAAGTTTGGCATGGAAGTCTTCCTCACCCGTCCGTCCGGCTCCTTCACCGCAGCCGAGATGGTCGGCAACGACATCAAGATGTTCGAGCCTGCCGGCAAGAAGCTGCTCATCGGCCAGTACGAGACTGTCGACAAGACTCGCGCACTCGGCATGATCGACGAGATTCGCGAGGCCATGCGCGCCTACGCCGCCGAGAAGGGTGCCGACGGCATCGTCCTGTGCATCACTGACATCATGGAGGAGGGCTCGCAGGTCCTGCTCGAGGGCGAGACCGAGGCTGCTCAGAAGGGCCTGGGCATTGCCGACGAGCACGACGGCGTCTGGATGCCGGGCGTCCTCTCCCGTAAGAAGCAGGTCGCTGCCCCCATCATGGCCGCCTGCTAGGTTTAGTTGACCAAACGCCACGACCGGATCGCGGAAGCCCCGCGCTCCGGTCGTTTTTTGTGCACGGCGCCGCGTCGTCTCTTGGATAGGCGCGCCCGTGCCGTTGAGCAAATAATGTTCAACCTGTGGTTCCGCTTTTCGGCCACGCCTGCGTGCCTGTCGTGCAGGGTAGGCTAGATGCAAGCGTAATACGTTAGAGCGCGGCACCGCCACTTGGGCGGGCCGTGCTTTTTTAAGACGGGAGCTTTCCCGTGAAAGGAGCCGCCCATGGCAGCACCCGAGCAGCTGTTTAACGTTCGTGAGCGCAAGCGTTTTGAGCGCCACGACATTTGGGAGCGCATCACCGAGAACGGCACGATTTCCGCCGCCGTCATGGTCTTCGCCGCCATCGCCGCCGTCATTTGCGCCAACACCGATGCCTACGAGGCCATCCATCACTTTTTGGAGACCCCGCTGTATGTGGGTCTGGGCAACCTTACGGCCGGTCTCACCGTTGAGCTTTTCGTCAACGACTTCCTCATGGCGATCTTCTTTTTGTTGGTGGGCATTGAGCTCAAGTATGAGATGACGGTCGGCGAGCTCAAAAACCCGCGCCAGGCCATGCTTCCCATGCTGGCGGCCGTGGGCGGCGTCGTCGTTCCCGCCTGCATCTACCTGATCTTTAACCATGCCGGCGCGCACAACGGCTGGGCCATTCCCATGGCAACCGATATTGCCTTTGCGCTGGGCGTGCTGTCGCTTTTGGGCAATCGCGTGCCCAACGGCGTGCGTGTGTTCTTCTCGACGCTCGCCATCGCCGACGACCTCATCTCCATCGCCGCCATCGCCATCTTCTACGGTCAGAGCCCCAATCCGTTTTGGTTGGGCGCCGTCGCGCTTGTGACCTGCGCGCTCGTGTGGCTCAACAAGACGCAGCATTACCGCCTTGCCCCGTACTCGGTGCTGGGCCTGCTGCTGTGGTTCTGCATGTTCAAGAGCGGCGTGCACGCTACGCTTGCCGGCGTCATCCTGGCCTTCACCATCCCGGCCAAGTGCGGCGTCAAGCTCGATAGCCTCACCGATTGGTTGGGCGAGTGCCTGCCGCTGCTCGATGACCGCTACGACGACGAGGCACACATCCTGGGCCAGCATGACTTTACCGTCTCGACCACCAAGGTCGAGCGCGTCATGCACCGCGTGACCCCGCCGCTCATCCGCATGGAGCGTCTGATCTCCACGCCGGTTAACTTTGTGATTCTGCCGATCTTTGCGTTCGTGAACGCACAGGTTCGCCTAGTGGGCGTGGACATGAGCACGCTACTCACCGACCCGGTGACGCTCGGCGTGTACTTTGGCATGCTGCTGGGCAAGCCGATCGGTATCTTTGGCATGACGTTCGCCTTGGTCAAGCTCAAGGCCTGCGAGCTGCCGCGCAATGTCAACTGGCACATGATTGCCGGTGTGGGTATTCTGGGCGGCATCGGCTTTACCATGTCGATTCTCATCAGCGGCCTTGCCTTCCCGACGGCTGAGTTTGAGGTTCTGGCCGCCAAGGCCGCTATTCTCGCCGGCTCTGTCACCGCGGCCGTACTTGGCATGATCTACATGAGTGTGATCTGCAAGCACCCCGCGCCCAAGGACGAGTAGGCGCGTAGAAACAGACGCCAGAGCCTGCTCGAGCGCGTGTGAAATGCGGTTTTGAGTGGTACTTGCCACCTGCCGGACACCCCAGTGGCCAAAAAACGCCGTTTGTGAGTACTGTCACAAACGGCGTTTCATTTTAGGCGCGAAAAATAATGTACAAATCTATTCTGTCTGTGCATTAACGATTGCGTGGCTGGACGAAAAATGACGACGCATCCTTCCAAAACCGGACACAAAAGGCCAAGACAGGCCTTTTTAATTCAAAATCGCTGTCACTAAAAAAGTAACAGTACTCATATTTGCTATTTTTTGGCCACAGGCCCCAATGACTAGGTTTATTCCACGGTGCCGTAGACGGCGCCCCAGCCGTGGGCGGCCAAGGCGGAGTTGAGCTGGTCGCAAAGTGACTGGCGGTCGTAATAGCCGGGCGGTAGCAGGTTGACGATTTCCATGAGATCGGGCGCCAGGTCCAAGATTTCGGCCTGTACGATCAGATCCAGGCGGTCGATGGCGTGGCGGTCGTAAAACAGCCCGTCGACCAGGCGCTGCAGGTCGCCGAATTCCTCGGCCTGGAACGATCCGTACTCCATAGTGCCTCCTTGAGCGCTCCACGCCGGCATGCGCGGCGATTCGTAATTCATTGCGATGGACTTAATCTATCACGGCTTCATAACGTTGCGACGGTGGCGGTCTATACTTAGAAGAATTGCAACGTACCGCTTCGTGAAAGGTCGCACCCATGCAGACGATCTACCAGAAGATGGAAACCACCGAACTCGATGCCGCCATCGAGGCGCTCAAAGCCGAGGTCGCCGAGGTCAAGGCCAAGGGCCTGGCGCTCGACATGGCCCGCGGCAAGCCGTCGCCCTCCCAGGTGGACATCTCTCGACCCATGCTCGATATCCTCAATGCCGATGCCGATCTGCACGACGGTAACGTCGACTGCTCCAACTACGGTTGCTTTGAGGGTATTCCCTCGGCACGCAAGCTGGCGGGGGAGTTCCTGGGCTGCCCCGCCGAGCAGACGCTCGTGCTGGGTTCGTCGAGCCTGCTGATCGAGCACGACATCGCCGGTATGTTCTGGCGCTGCGGCTCGTGCGGCAGCGAGCCCTGGGATGCCTACGAGGCAGCGCACGACGGCAAGAAGGTCAAGTTCCTGTGCCCTGTTCCCGGCTACGACCGCCACTTTGGCATCACCGCCGATCTGGGTATCGAGAACGTTCCCGTCGCGATGACCGACAACGGCCCCGACATGGACGAGGTCGAGCGCCTCGTCGCCGCCGACGATTCCATCAAGGGCATCTGGTGCGTGCCCAAGTATTCCAACCCCACGGGCATCACCTTTAGCGAGGACACTGTGCGCCGCCTGGTTGAGATGCCCACGGCCGCACCCGATTTCCGCATCTTCTGGGACAACGCCTACTGCGTGCACGACCTGTACGACGAGACCGACGAGCTTGCAAACATCTTTGACCTCGCTCGCGCGGCGGGCACCGAGGACCGCGTGGTGGCATTTGCCTCGACGTCCAAGATCACCTTCCCGGGCGCCGGTATCGGCTTTATCGGTGCGAGCCCCGCGGTCATCGCCGAGTTCTCCAAGCGCCTGAAGGCCGGCCTCATCAGCGCCGACAAGCTCAACCAGCTGCGTCACGTGCGCTTCCTTCCCACCATCGAGGCGGTCAAGGAGCACATGAAAAAGCATGCCGAGTTCTTGCGCCCGCGCTTTGAGGCCGTCGAGCGCAAGCTCACCGAGGGCTTGGGCGACACGGGCTGCGCCACCTGGACGCACCCCCGCGGCGGCTACTTTGTAAGCTTCGATGGTCCCGAGGGCTCGGCCCGGAAGGTTGCTGCGCTTTGCGCCGACCTGGGCGTCAAGCTCACGCCGGCCGGTGCTACCTGGCCCTATGGCAAGGACCCGCGCGATACCAACATCCGCATCGCGCCGAGCTATCCCACGGTCGAGGACCTGGAGGCCGCGCTCGATGTGCTGGTGCTGGCCGTTAAGCTTGTCGCTGCCGAGCTCGCGCGTGCCGAGCGCGCCTAACGCGCGGCTTCCCGTACTATCCGCACCTTCGATACGTAAAGGAGCATATACATGGATTTGGGTATTTCCACCAACCCCACGCCAGAGCTCTACACCATTAAGGTAACCGGCGAGATCGACATCTCTAACGCCGATAGCCTGCGCAATGCCATCGACCTGGCGCTCGAGCAGCCCACTGAGGCCGTTGAGCTCGATTTTGCCCAGGTGAGCTACATCGATTCGACGGGCATTGGCGTGCTCGTGGGCGCCGCGCACCACGCGGTCGACCACGACAAGCGCTTTAGCTGCACCAATGTGCAGCCCCCGGTGATGCGCGTGGTTCAGCTGTTGGGTGTCGACCAGGAGATTTCGATCACCGCTGCATAATCTTTGCCCCAAAAGGGCGTGCCGTTTGGCATATGTTTGTGATGCGCTCGGACGTTTTGGCGTCCGGGCGCTATACTTGACCGAATGAATAGACGAGTTCCGGCCGAATGGCGCGGTGCGGGCTCGACTCACATCGAGCCTTGGAGGTATGTGTGTTTGGTATTGGAGAGGGTGAGCTCGCGATCATCGTGGTCTTCGGCTTTTTGCTGTTTGGCCCGGATAAGCTCCCACAGATGGGCCGCACGATCGGCCGTGCCATCCGTCAGTTCCGCGAGACGCAGGAAAAGATGACGGCCGTTGTTCAGTCTGAGATTATCGATCCGGTAAGTGAGGCCGCTTCGGCACCGGTCAAGCCCAAGAAGACTGCCGTCGATGACGATTCCGATGCGGACAAGGATGCCGCCGAGACGGCAGCGCCCGCCAAGAAGGAGACCTTTGCCGAGCGCCGTGCCCGCCTTGCTGCCGAGAAGGCCGCGAGCGAGGCTGCCGCCGAGGGCGAGGGTGCTGCTGAGGAGGCCGAGGGTGCCGAGCCTGCCGCTGCCGCCGC
>DBGFLF010000011.1:0-10156 GCA_048528725.1 Collinsella sp. | reverse complement strand
CATCATGGTGGAGGTTAGGGGGATCGAACCCCTGACCTCAGGCTTGCAAAGCCCGCGCTCTCCCAGCTGAGCTAAACCCCCACGGAGACAGTAATAAACACCCCAGCGGCGACTCGGCTCTCGCTGGGGTGTTTATTGCGAAAGAAAGTGGTGGACCTGACAAGATTCGAACTTGTGACCTCCCGGTTATCAGCCGGACGCTCTAACCAACTGAGCTACAGGTCCATCGCGCAAGGGATATATTAGACGAGTCGTTACGCGCGCGTCAACAACTTTTTTGAAAATCTTTGGGAGGGGTGGCCGCTGGGCTGGCGAGTTGGGATTGGTTTGCTGCTCGGACAGTCCTGCGCAAGACGAAGGCCACATTAAGTGGCCTTCTTTGCGTGCGGAACTCGCGACAAACCAAACCCAACTCGCCAGCCCAGCGGCCATGGGGTCCCAAGGTTGTCAAAAAAGCGGTCGGCGCGCAGTGCGCCGACCGCCGATATATGGGGTCTGATATTTTCTACCAGCTCGTTCCTCTTACTCGTCGAGGAGATCCTCTGGTATGTCGTTGCCGTCGCCTAGGTCGACGGGGGCTTCCTCGGTGCTAGTTGCGGCTGCATCCTCGGCGCCTTCGCCTTCGGGCTTTTCTTTGGCTGCAGTCATGCGGGCTACGGCGCATACGCGGTCGTTGTCGTCCACGGTCATCATCTTGACGCCCTGGGTGGCTCGGCCGGTTTGGCTGATCTCGTCGGTCTTGACGCGAATGACCGTCGCGCCTTCCGTCACGATGAACAGCTCGTGCTGCGGGCCCACCGTCTTCATGGCCGCGAGGTTACCCTTACGCTCGGTCATTTGGATGGTGTAGACGCCCTGGCCGCCGCGATTCTGCTCCGGGTAGTCCGCAACCGGCGTGCGCTTGCCGTAGCCGCGCTCGGTGATGACGAACAGATCACCGTTGCCGTTAGTGACTTCCATGCCCAGAACGCTCACGCCGTCCTTCATACCGATACCGCGAACGCCGCTGGTATCGCGGCCGGTGGCGCGCACCTGCTCCTCGGAGAACATGATCGCCTTGCCCGCGGTGGTGGCCAGGATAATCTTGTCGCCCTCGCGCACGCGGCGCACGTTCAACAGCGCGTCGTCGTCGCGCAGGTTGATAGCGATTAGGCCGTCGCGACGGCTGCGGTCATATGCGCTCATCACGGTCTTCTTGACCATACCGCTCTTGGTGGCAAACATCAGGTACTCGTCGGCCGGGAACTCGCGGCAGCTGATGACGCTCGCGATCTTCTCGCCCTCCTCGAAGGGCAGCAGGTTGACGATCGCGGTACCGCGTGCCTGGCGCGTACCTACCGGCAGCTCGTGCACCTTCAGGCGATAGACCTTGCCCTTGCTCGAGAAGAACAGCACGTACTCGTGCGTGGACGCGATGAACATCTCATCGATGACATCGTCCTCTTTGAGGTTGACGCCCGACACGCCCTTGCCGCCGCGCTTTTGGGCGCGGTAGGCGGCAACCGGGATACGCTTAACGTAGCCGGTGTGGGTGATGGTCACGACCATATCCTCGTCGGCGATGAGGTCCTCGACATCCAGGTCCTTCTCGACCTGGCTGATCTCGGTGCGGCGCTTATCGCCGAACTTCTTGGAGATCTCGCGCATCTCTTCCTTGATGACGCCCAGGATCTTCTCCTCATGCGCCAGCAGGTCCTCGTAGTAGGCGATGGCGCGGCGCAGGCCGTCCAACTCTTCCTGAATCTTGTCGCGCTCCAGGCCGGTCAGGCGGCGCAACTTCATCTCGAGGATGGCCGTGGTCTGCTCGGGCGTAAAGCCAAAGCGCTCGATCAGGCGACTGCTGGCCTCGGAGTCGGTCTGCGAGGAGCGGATGATGCTAATGACCTCGTCGATATGGTCGAGAGCCATCAAGTAGCCCTCAAGGATATGCGCGCGGGCCTGGTCCTTCTTAAGGTCGAAGCGGGTGCGGCGGGTGACTACGTCGACCTGGTGGTCGATGTAGTGCTGCAGCATCTCGCGCAGGCTCAGGCATTTGGGAACGCCGTTGACGAGTGCCAGGTTGTTGGCGCCAAAGGTCGTCTGCAGCGAGGTGTACTTATACAGGTTGTTGAGCACGACCTGCGGAATGACGCCCTTCTTGAGCTCGATGACCAGACGGATACCCTTCTGGTTGGACTCATCGCGCATATCCGAGATGCCCTCGATGCGCTTGTCGTTGACGAGCTGGGCGATCTTCTCCTGCAGGGTGCCTTTGTTGACCATATAGGGAATCTCGGTAAAGACCAGGCGGCTGCGACCGGTCTTGGTGGACTCCACGTGCGCCTTGGCACGCACGGTGATGGAGCCGCGGCCGGTCTCGTAGCTCTGCTTAATGCCGGCGCTGCCCATGATGATGGCGCCGGTGGGGAAGTCCGGACCGGGCATGATCTGCATGAGCTCGTCGACGGTGGCGTCGGGGTTGTCGATCAGGTAGCAGGTGGCCTCGATCGCCTCGGCGAGGTTATGCGGGGCGATGTTGGTGGCCATGCCGACGGCGATGCCCTGGCTGCCGTTGACCAGCAGGTTGGGGAAACGTGCAGGCAGTGCCACGGGCTCGGCGAGCGATTCGTCGTAGTTGGGCTGCCAGTCGACGGTATCCTTCTGCAAGTCACGCAACAGTTCCATGGCGGGCTTTGCCAGGCGGCTCTCGGTGTAACGCATGGCCGCCGCGCCGTCGCCGTCGATGTTACCGAAGTTGCCGTGACCGTCGATGAGCGGCGTGCGCATGGAGAACCACTGCGCCAGGCGGACCATGGCCTCGTAGACCGCGAAGTCACCGTGCGGGTGGTACTTACCGATAACTTCGCCGACCGTCCACGCCGACTTCTTGTGCGGGCGGTTGGGGTAGATGCCGCTCTCGTTCATCGCGTACAGGATGCGGCGGTGCACCGGCTTTAAGCCGTCGCGCACGTCCGGCAGGGCGCGCGCCGTGATGACCGACATCGAATACTCGATAAACGACTGCTTCATCTCGCGACCGAACTCCGAAATCTGGAGCTGGCCGCCGTTGATATCCTCGCCGGCCGAGGCGCCACGGTCGACTTCGCCAAAGCTCTCCTCGAGCTCGCCGTCGTCGTCCTCTTCCTCGTCATCATCGGCATCGGGGTTATAGGCGTCCGGGTCGCCGTCCTCGCCCTGCTCAGCACGGGCAAGCAGGCGCTTCAGATCGTCGGGCAGACCGGCATCGCCGGCCTCGTCCATACCCTCATTGTTGTTGATATCGTCTGCCACGTTACCTCCTCTTAAGCATCAAGGAATCGTGCATCATGTGCGTGTTTTTCAATGTATTCGCGGCGATAGCCGACCTCGGAACCCATCAGCTCGCGCACGGCGCGGTCCGCCACCACGGCGTCTTCGATCGACACACGCTGCAGGATGCGGGTCTTGGGGTCCATCGTCGTCGAGGCAAGCTGCTTGGGGTCCATCTCGCCCAGACCCTTGTAGCGCTGGACGGTATAGCCCTTGCGCTTCTTGGTAATCTTGCCGTCCTTGGCCTTGCCGTCCTCGTCGTTATCGTCGGGGTTCAGGCCCAGACTCTGGATGGTGTCGCGCAGGATCTCGTCTTCGGGCTGGCGGCCGTTGGGATACACGTAGTGGATCTTGTTGCGCACCTTAATGCCAAAGATGGGCGGGCAGGCAACATAGACGTAGCCGGCATCGATCAGCGGACGCATGTACTTGTAGAAGAACGTCAGCAGCAGGATGCGGATATGCGCACCGTCGACGTCTGCATCGGTCATGATGATGATCTTGTGGTAGCGCGCCTTGGTGATATCGAAGTCGCCGCCGTCGCCGGCACTCGTCGTGACGCCGCAGCCGATCGCGGTAATCAGCGACTGAATGGTGTCACTCGAGAACGCGCGATGGTCACCAACGCGTTCGACGTTCAAAATCTTGCCGCGCAGGGGCAGAATCGCCTGGATGTCTCGGCGACGGCCGTCCTTGGCCGAACCGCCTGCCGAGTCGCCCTCTACGATGAAGAGCTCGGTCAGCTCGGCATCGCGCACCGAGCAGTCGGCGAGCTTACCGGGCAGGGACGCCGTCTCGAGCAGGCTCTTGCGGCGGGTCGCCTCGCGCGCCTTGCGGGCGGCATTGCGCGCCTTGCAGGCCTGTTGCGCCTTCTTGACGATCTCGCGAGCGGGCTTGGGATGCTCCTCGAGGTAATCGACAAGGCCGTCGGTCACAATCTTGAGCGTGAGCGCTCGCATATAGGAGCTGCCGAGCTTTGCCTTGGTCTGGCCCTCAAACTGCGGATCGGGCAGCTTGACCGAGATAACGGCCGAAAGGCCCTCGCGCACATCGTCGCCGGTCAGGTTGGCGTCTTTTTCCTTGAGCAGGTTCTGCTTGCGCGCGTAATCGTTGATCACGCGGGTGAGCGCGGTGCGGAAGCCCTCAAGGTGCATGCCGCCTTCGGGGGTGTAGATGTCGTTGGCAAACGACATGACGTTCTCGCCGTAGCCGCTATTCCACTGCAGGGAAACCTCGACCTCTCCCATCTTGGCCACAGGCGCGTCCGGGTCCGATTTGCCCTCGATGTAGATGGGCTCCTTAAAGGCCTCGGGGACGTCCTTGCCCTCGTTGAGGAACTTGACGAAGTCGATGATGCCGCCCTCGTAGCAAAACTCCTCCACGTGGGGAGTCGCTTCGCGCTCGTCGGTCAGCACGATTTTGAGGTTCTTATTGAGGAACGCCGTCTCCTGCAGACGGTTGTGCAGGGTATCGAAATCGTAGATGCAGGTCTCGAAGATCTCATCGTCGGGCCAGAAGGTGACGGTGGTGCCCGTCGAATCCGAGGTGCCCACGACCTCCATCTTCTTGACGGTCTTGCCGCGCGAGAACTCCATCTCGTAGGTGTTGCCATCGCGACGAACCTGAACGACCACGCGCTTGGACAGTGCGTTGACGACGGAGATGCCCACGCCGTGCAGGCCGCCCGAGACCTTATAGGCCGAGTTATCGAACTTACCGCCGGCGTGCAAGATCGTCATGACGACCTCGAGCGTCGGGATCTTTTTAACAGGGTGCTCGTCGACGGGGATGCCGCGCCCGTTGTCGACGACCGTGATGGAGTTGTCGGCGTGGACCGTCACCTGGATCTCGGTGCAGAAACCGGCCATGGCCTCGTCGACGGAGTTGTCAACGATCTCCCACACCAGGTGATGCAGACCGCTGGCGCTCGTCGAGCCGATATACATGCCCGGGCGCTTACGAACGGCCTCGAGACCTTCGAGAATCTTAATCTCGCCGCCATCGTAATCGTTTTCGTTTGCCACACGTCCTCCTTCAGTCAAGAAAATGTGTACAGCCTTACTAGTTTATCGTAAAAAAATACCCTCGGGAACGAGGGTATTTGGCTCTACAAGGCCACCAGATGCGATTTAAGGCTCTTTTTTGCCTTGCACGCCCTTGGCCCACTCGGCACTGGCTCTCATGGCGCTCTCGAGGGCCTCGCGCAGTTTTTGGTCTTCGATGGGCGCCACTTGGCGCTCAATCTCGGTGCGCTCGGCCTCACTTAGGTCAGCATGCGGAGCCGGCGGGCGCTCGGCCACGGCAGGACGCAGACGCTCTTTGGCAGCGGGCGGCGTGTGACCGGGCGCGGTGGTTTTGAACACCAGGCCATCCACATGCGCACCGACGCGCTCCATGCGCGCGCGGATGATCTCGCGCAACAGCGTCATTTCCTGCGTCCACGAGGGCGAATCGAGATATACCAGCAGCTCATTGGACTCGGGCAGGTAGCGCAGGCCCGTCACATGCCGCCCCTCGCGCGTGCCCGAGCACACCGCGTTCCACGCGCGATAGACCGCGCGCGACTCCTCGGCAGCCTCCATCTGCGCGCGGCGCTCAGGTGTTGCAGCCGCCAGGATGCGCTGGCGCTCTGCGTTTAAAAACCCACTGAAGGCGACCGTTTCGCTCTCGCGCTCGTAATTAGCACGTCTCACCCATGCTCACCACCTTGGCTCGATCAAGCAGGTCATCGGTAAAGTATCCCAGGTTGGTCGTGGTTATGACCGTTTGGATATCATCGCCGATCAGCCGCAGAAAAGCACCGCGGCGCTCGCCGTCGAGCTCGCTCATCACGTCGTCCAGAAGCAACAGCGGAGCAGTACCCAGGACATCGCGAGCCACGGCCACCTCCGCCACCTTCCAGGCCAGAACCAACGTTCGCTGCTGACCTTGGCTGGCAAATGAACGGGCGGAGCGACCCGCCACAGCAAACTCAATCTCGTCGCGATGCGGTCCCACCAACGTCACGCCGCGGCGAATTTCCTCGTCGGCGTGCTCATCAAGGGCAGCCAGCATGCGCTCGTACGCCCAGCCCTTCAGCTCTTCGCGATCATCGACCTGGGGCAAATCCCCCAGCGTGGACGCATAGGACACGTTGGCGGCTTCACCGGACGCCACTTGCCCGTAGGCAGTGTGCACATGGCCCGCCAGCCGGTCGAGCAGGGCCAACCGGTGCACGAGCAGAGCCGCGCCCGCGCGGGCAATCGAATCGTTCCACGCGCCGAGCATCTCGCGGCAGCACCAGGCCTCCTTGAGCAAGGCGTTACGCTGGGTCACGCAGCGACCATAGGTGCTCGCAAGATCGGCATAGCGCGCGCTCAGTTGCATGCCAAAGTCGTCGAGGGCGGCGCGGCGCACACTGGCGCCTCGCTTAACCATGTCCAGATGGTCGGGGCAAAACAGCACGCTCGGCAGAACCCCGCGCACACCGGCGGCAGAGCATCTCTTGCCGTTGCGGCTAAACGAGCGTTTACCGTCCTCCGCGCTCAATCCCATATCAAGCACGCGGCCGTCGCCCTCGAGCCTCAGCTCGACCTTGCACGAGCCCACGCCGTCATGGACGAGCTCGGCTGCGGTCGGATGCCTAAACGAGGCGCCGCTCGTCAGCAGCTGCAGCGCCTCTATGAGATTGGTCTTTCCCGCCGCGTTGGGTCCCGCAAGTATCGTCACGCCCTCGTCCAGGGCAAGGCGATAGCTATCGAAGCTGCGGTAGTGCGCGACGGAAAGATCGCGGGCGAACATGGTCATAGGGCAGTTGCTAGATGCGGACCGGCATGACCAGGTACAGGTAGTTGATCTTGTCGTAGGACTTGAAGATGCCCGCCTGCGAGTAGCTCTTGAGCTCCAGCGTGATCTCCTTCTCCTTGGACAGGGCATTGAGGCACCCGAAGATGTAGTGGTAGTTGAAGGCGATGGTGCCCGACTCGCCCTCGGCCTCGACATCGATCGTCTCCTGCGCAAGGTCCTGGTCATTGGAAATGGAGGACAGGCCCATCTGCCCGTTCTCGACATCGATCTCGAATTTGACGGCGGGGTTGGCGCTCGCGATAACGGCCACGCGCTTGAGGGCGGCGTTAAAGGCGGCGACGTCGATCTTGACGCTCGTCACGCACGAATCGGGGATGAGCTGCTTGTAGTTGGGGTACACGCCCTCGATGCGGCGCGACACGTAGGTGGTGTTGCCGGCCTCAAAGACGACCTGGGTGTCGGTAGCCCCGATCATGATGGTCGCCTGGCTGGCCATGATGTTCAGCGCGTCGTTAAAGGCGTCGGCCGGAACGTTGAGTTCAAAGGAGCCCTCGAGGGTTGAGGTCTCGACCTGCGTATCGCACACGGCCAAGCGGAAGGAATCGGTCGCCACCAGGCGCACGGTGTTGTTCTCGACCTTCATGTGCACGCCACCCAGGATGGGGCGGGCCTTGTCAGTCGAGGTGACGCGCCACACGCGGCCGACCATTTCGGACAAGATATCGGTCGGCAGTTCCACGGCGCTCTCGATGGCATAGGCCGGAAACTCGGGGAAGTCATTGGCATCGAGCGTGTTCAGGCGGAAAGAGCTCTTCTCACAACCAATCAGCACCTGGCGCTCGGACAGCTCAAAGGTGACCGGGGCATCGGGGAGGGTCTTGGTGATATTGGAGAGCATCTTACAAGGGATAACCATCTCGCCCTCTTCTTCGACATGTGCCGCGATGCGATGACGGATCGAGATGGTGTAGTTAGAGGTCTGGAATTCCAAGATGCCGTCTTGCGCCTTGACGAGCACGCCCGACAGGATGGGAAGGGTGGATGCCGAAGCGACGCCCTTCATAACGACGCCGATGGCTTGTGTAAGCGAGCTCTGGCTGACGGTGAACTTCATCTTTTAATACCTTTCTATAGATATAAATATCTTAATAATAGTAATAGCACTGACGAAACTGTTGATTACTCCCAAAGACGCAGGTCAGACCCAGAAAGAGAATCGACAGCAACCTGTGTGCAACGGGGGTGGTTTTCCACGTTCAAAACCTGCGCAAAACTTTTCATCACCGCGGGTTGGGTTTTAAACACCTTATGCCCGTGGTTTCGACAAGTTTTCAACAGGTGTCTCTATTTCCCTACGAGCGCAGTGTAATTTTATCGCGCAGCGACTTGAGATCTTCGGTGACGGTGCGGTCTTCCTGGATCATCTTCTGGACCTTTTTGTAGCTCGTGCTGACGGTCGAGTGGTTGCGGTTGCCAAATTCGGCGCCCACCGCCGTGGTCGTCATTTCGCACATCTCGATGGCCAGGTAGATAGCGATATGGCGTGCTTTGGCGATATTGGCGTTGCGACGCGGGCCGATGAGCTCCTCGTGTGTCACGCCGTACTGCTCTTCGATGACGGACTGAACCGTCTGGACGTTGATCTTTTTGGCCGATGTGTCGAAGTACTGGCTGGCGATGGCGTCGATATCGTCAAAGGTGAGCTCCCCGCCCTCGCGCTCGCGGTCACCCGCCTCGCCGGCGCAGCGCTCGCAAAAGCTCTCGAGTTCGCGGATGTTGGTGCCCGAGACCTCGGCCATGTGTTTAAAGTGTTCGTCGGTCAGGTGCCCGCCGTCGCCCCCATAGGCCGCCAGCAGCGAGTCGTCGCCTGCCTCGGGGGCGGCGACGATGGTGTTCTCGTAATAGCGCTGCAAGATCTTGTATTTCATCTCGTAGCTGGGCTCTGCAACCAGGCAGAGCATGCCGGCGTTGAAGCGGCTGGTCAGACGCTCGTCCATGCTTAGGTCCTTGGGGGCGCGGTCTGCCGCGATGACGACCTTCTTGTTGTTGCGGATGAACTCGTCCATGAGCTGGAAAAAGTAGTCCACGCTCGCGCGCTTGCCGATGATGTTTTGGATGTCATCGATGATGAGCACGTCCACGCCGTGGTACGCCTGCATGATGGGAGCGTTGCTCTTCTTTTGACGGTCGAACTCGGTCATCAGGTCGTCCAGATATGCCTGGGAGTTGGCATACTTGACCTTGATCTCGGGCGACTTCTCGGCGAGCTCGTTTTTGATGGCAAGCAGCAGGTGCGTCTTGCCCAGGCCCGATTTGCCGTAGATGAACAGTGATGTGCATGTGCCGCGCTCGTCCGCGAGGGCGGCAAACTTGAGTGCCGAGCGATAGGCATGGCTGTTTTCGGGGCCGTAGACAAAGTTCTCAAAGGTAAATTTTGAGTTCGCGGCGAGCGGGGCTCCATCCGTATTCTGCTCGGCCGGCACGGTCGGTGCTGGCATGGGTGAGGTGGGGGTCGCGGCTTGCGTGGATTTAGTCGGCGCCCCGCCCTTCATCTGGTTCATCATGCGACGAAAATCGTCGGCCGAGAGCGTGTTTTTGATTGCAATGCCCGAATCCGCGCCCGCCGCTGCGTCGTGAGCGATGGGCATGTGCGTGACGGGCGCGTTCGTTGGCGTCGCCGCCGCGGTCGGCAACGGTGCCATGGTTTCACGGGAAACATCGCTGTGCTGGTGCTCGACCGTCGACGCGTCGCCTGCGGAGGCCGGCACCGCCGGGGAAGCAGCGGATTCCGTCGCGGCGCCTTGCGGTGCCACGATGTCGAGCGCGATCGGTGCAAAGGCGATTTCTTCCAGATAGGCCTCAATAGTCGGCTGATGCTTTTTGAGCTGCGCGATGGCAAAGCGCGAGGGGGCCTCGATCGTGAGCGTATCTTCGGTCAGGCTTATGGCGCGCGATTGCCCCAGCATGTTGATGAGGCGTGCATCTTGGCCGTCGCGCTGGCAAAAGGCGATGGCATCCCCCAGGATGATGCTTGCTTCCTCGTCCACTGTCTCTCCCGTTCTTTAGCTCTGAGCTCGCACGC
>DBGFLF010000010.1:0-3063 GCA_048528725.1 Collinsella sp. | reverse complement strand
GGCCTGTACTGGGAGAAGGCTGCCCACGAGGAGGCCGAGCACGCTGCCAAGTTCGCTGAGCTCCTGGGCGAGGTCGTGACCGACTCCACCAAGAAGAACCTCGAGATGCGCGTTGAGGCCGAGAACGGTGCCACCGCCGGCAAGACCGATCTTGCCAAGCGTGCCAAGGCCGCTGGCCTTGATGCCATCCACGACACCGTGCACGAGATGGCTCGCGACGAGGCCCGCCACGGCAAGGCTTTCGCCGGCCTGCTCAAGCGCTACTTTGGCTAAGCCAAACGCCTGAGACATAACCTCTAGCTCAATGAGGCCCGGACCGTATTGGTTCGGGCCTTTTTCGTGCCTCACAAACTTGTTAACTACCTGAAATAGGACCGCCTTCGGCATAGGTTTCTCGTCAAAAACTAAGTGAGTAGACTTTTTGGAACTTGCCGAGCACGCCATCCATATTGCTTTATAAAGCCGCAGGTAAATGACTTGTTTCAAAACGGCCTGGTCGCCAAAGTGCTAAAAGCCTACTCACTTAGAACCGCAGCCGTCCACGATCGAGCTGTTTTGTGTCTAACGGGCATCTTTCCGTCAATTACTCCCAATTTTGTCCAGTCAACGAATAGTTCAGACCGAAGTAATGTCTCAGCCCTTTGCTCGTCTGAGCTTTTATCACGATATTCAGCATCGAGCATCCTGCATATGGCCTTAACGATCGCGCGGAATCTATCCTCATCGGATATCTGTCTGTGTGTCAGGAGAAGTACATCGTAGCCCATGGCCTGAAGGGCCGTCATGCGGTCAGCGTCACGCAAGCCATCCCCTGCGCGTCCGTGCGAGGCCTTTCCCTGACATTCAATGGCCACCTGTCGCCTGCCGTCCGGCGAAGAAAGAAGTAGGTCGATATATACACGGGACTTTTCCACAATCGCTCGAGCACTTGTGTTTAGCATCACTTCAACATTAAGCTCTATGCCGCAAAAACCTTCGCCTCCCAGGGCTCGCGGCAGTCCAAGCAACAAATACGCCTCGACCTCAAAAGGCGACGCGGCACCCAATGGAACGAGTTGCGATACCGCCATAAATCTATTGCCGCAACGCATCCCGCAAACATCTGAACAAAAACGGTCAAGGTCTCCGCCCAAAACCAAAGCGTCTCGACGCCATAAATTTGAGGCGATGCCGTCCTCGGACGGGCAGCGCACCCAACCGAACGTTGTCGAAATCGCGCCCGAATCAATTGCACGCGAAAGCTCCGCCTCAAGTGCCGCCGGCAGGGCACACACCGCAAACAAGCCACACATCTCCGCCAACACAAAAAGAAGCTGAAGATCCGTCAGATGCCGTGACATGATGAATGCCGTCAGTAGAGGAGACGTAATCAAAAATCCATGCTCCGTTTCCAGCACGGATTCCCTGGGGAGCTCACCAAGAAACAGCCGCTGCCTAATGCTGGCAGGACAAGTCCGTTTGTTTCTCGTCCGAACCAATGTATGCAACGGAAAACCGAGCGCGACCGCAGCCGTCGGGTTGCGGGCGAGATCATATCGCTGCCGGTCTTCTTCCGGTCGTGGAAGCGGCGGACACAGAGCGCGGACCTGAGGGGGCAAACGCCAGTACCTAAAAGCCGATATGTCACAAAGTAGATCTTTCATAGGCACAGGAAAACACGAATTTCAACCCAGTCAGTCACGCATTGGCGCGAACGCGCCAAAAATGGTGCCGAACGGACTGCCAAGTTTTCAACAGCCCTCCCCAACTGGCCAAAAGCTTGCCGAGAGCTGGACGAAGTTCTGTTGAAAACCCCATTTTTTCTCATGCAGAAGCTTTGCGCGACAAGTGAGTAGACTTTTTTGAACATCCCGAGCAGCCCGGTCATCCTGCTTTTCAAAACCGCAGGTAGATAGCTTGTTACAAAACTGCCTGGTCGCCAAAGTTCCAAAAGCCTACTCACTTAGGTTGCAGAGTGCTCCCATTAGCTGCGATTCCAAGGTATTTAGCGCTTTTGAACTCAAATCGTCATACTGAACAAGAATTTGACTTGAGTTTTCAGGGACAAATGCGCCATCGGCACACCAATAACAGTCACTGATATCGACAAAAGGGATACTCGAGCGCGTGAGGGCCCGCACAAAAGAGCTTCCGCCCGCTCCGCGCTCCGCAACCACGGTGCAGTAAAGGCCCGCGTCTGCATGTTCGATCGAGACCTCCCCTGCCGGAAACGCTTTCCGCACAAGCGACGTCAGGCCATCACGCGCCTCGCGAGCACGAACGCGCACGCGGTTCACATGTCGCTCGTAATCACCCGATTCCAGCAAACGCGCCAAAGCGACCTGGTCAACAGAGCTCACCGACGAGGCGTAGAAACCAAGGTTGCGCCTAAACCGCTCCATTAGCTCATCGGGCAACACCATATACGCCAAACGCAACGCCGATGAAAGGCTCTTCGAAAACGTGTTGGTGTAGATAACCGACTGGGCGGCATCGATCGACGCGAGCGCGGGAATCGGCTTGCCGGCAAGGCGAAACTCACAATCAAAGTCATCTTCGATGAGATACCGACCTGGTCGCTCGGCGGCCCAGCTCAGTAGCGCATAGCGACGCGCAATACTCGTCACAAGGCCGGTCGGATACTGATGAGACGGCATCAAGTGAAGGACATCGGTCCCGCTTTTCTGCAGAGTGCTCAAGTCCACGCCCTCATCATCCAACGGGATATGTCGTACTTGGCAGCCCATAGCCTGATAGATACGCGTCAGACGCAAATAGCCCGGGTCCTCAACGGCATACACCTTGTCGGCTCCAAGCAACTGAACCAACATGGTATCGAGCAGCTGGGCGCCTGCACCGATAACAATGTTGTTGGGGTCGACATTCATGCCCCTTGTCCCACGCAGATGGTGAGCAATTGCGCGTCGCAGCCGAGCGGTGCCCTGCGCCGGTGCGGGCGAAAAGATTTCGCGCTCATCTTCGGATGCCAGCGTCGCCCGCAGTGCGCTTTGCCAAAGCCGCGCCGCCTCCAAAGCGGAAGGAGAAAGTGCATCGAACAGCTCGACCTGTCCGTTGACATCATGC
>DBGFLF010000009.1:0-1671 GCA_048528725.1 Collinsella sp. | reverse complement strand
GCCTCGGCCAGACGCAGGGCATAGCATGAGCGACAGCGACGGGCTCGATCGGCGCCCAGCGGGACCACGCCGGCCTCCCAGCGCTCCCGGTCCTCCCCCGCCTCGATAAGCTCGATGTCGCCATCGGCACACCACCGGCGCAGCTCGTCCAAACGCCGCTGCCATTCATCGTGCGGCTGAATATTGGGGTTTGTCCAGCAGATTGTGGGCTCAAACCCTTCCTCGCGCAGCAGGCGGACCGGCTCAAGAGAGCACGGCGCACAGCACGCATGCAGCAACAACGGCTTCATCGACATCTCCTCACCCGAAAAAGCGCACGCCAAAGGACGTATCCTCGCAGGCGACAATGCGGCGGTCGCGCAAAATGGTCCGCACGTAATACCAGTCGCCCACACAGCCTGACAAATGCAAGCCGGCCGCCAGATAGCACAGCAGCGGATAGCCCGAAAACGCAAACCCCAGGGCAAACGCTGTCGTCACAACAACCGTCGGCGCCAGGCAAATCGCCATATACCGCCGGCGCGAATACACAATCCCCTCGGCGCAGGCATAAATCATGCACGTCTCACGGTTCGCTCCAAAAGTCACGTGCGCACCCGCGGGCGCAAACAACTTAAAGAACGCTGCATGCACCAGCTCGTGCACGGCAAATGACGCCGCAGAAACCGCAGCCAAGCCGACTATCCAACCCACGACAGCCATCCAGCCGCCCGCGTCAGCCGCATCCAAGTCTGCAGGCCCGCCCAGCAGCATAAACACCGGCACCAGGCACACGGCAAACACGCCGACTACGACCATCCCCCACACGAAGCAAGCGTGCAGAAAATCCTCGTCCTCAAACGCATGTATGTTGGAAATCTCATTCATAGCATCTTAGGATAGCGCCCCTGCCACGCACCCGCCCGCATGTGCGATAATGTCGAACGATATGCACGAATTGACCACCGCGCCGCCGAGCCCCGCGCCTAGCCGCGCCCTCACCATATGCGAAGGAGTCCCATGGCATCCAAATACTCCATGAACGACCGTCCCAGCTGGCCTCGCCGCGCCATCGTTACCGCCGGCGAGCCCTACGGCAACAAGGGCCTTCACTTTGGCCACGTTGGCGGCGTCTTTGTCCTTGCCGACTTCTTCGCCCGCTTCCTGCGCGACCGCCTGGGCCGTGAGAACGTCATCTTCACCTCGGGCACCGACTGCTATGGCTCGCCCATCATGGAGAGCTACCGCAAGCTCAAGGAGAACGAGGGCTACGACAAGTCCATTAGCGAGTATGTCGAGTCCAATCACTCCCGCCAGGCCGCGACCCTCAACAACTACAACATCAGCTGTGACATCTACGGCGGCTCGGGCCTTGAGCCGGCGGCCCAGATCCACAACGAGGTGACCGCCGAGATTATCGAGCGCCTGCACGAGCAGGGCACCATCTCCAAGCGCTCCACGCTGCAGTTCTACGATGCCAAGGCCGGCACGTTCCTCAACGGCCGTCAGGTGATCGGCCGCTGCCCCATCCAGGGCTGCAAGTCCGAGAAGGCCTATGCCGACGAGTGCGACCTGGGTCACCAGTTTGAGCCCGAGGAGCTCATCGCGCCTAAGAGCCAGCTCACCGGCGAGGTGCCCGAGCTGCGCCCGGTCGACAACCTCTACTTCGACCTGCCGGCCTACCTCGACTTT
>DBGFLF010000008.1:0-10511 GCA_048528725.1 Collinsella sp. | reverse complement strand
GGCCTTTCCTTTCCCTATCGCTCACGCGCTTCGCGAGGGTCGCGCTAGGCAAAGGAAAGGCCGGAACTGCCGACACGAGCTTGCCAGCAAGTTGGCGCTTGGCTTCTATATCCTGCCGTGGGCAAAGGTACCCCCGCCTGCGCCGTGCAAAATTGAGAGTATTCAGCAAGGTAAAGGTCTTTATCAGTTAACCGAAGCATGGAACGGCCCCCGTTTTGGCTCTGACGACGCTAAAACGGGGGCTGTTTTTTTGCTTTTTCGCCTCTGGGAGGCATCCGGAACAGCGGAATTTGCAGAATACTCGCGATTTTGCACGTCACTACAGGGGGTACCCCTGCTTTGGCGGTTTACTTCCCCTGTACCATGGTGAGCGAGATCTTCTTGCGGTCGCGATCGACCTTTTCGACCCACACCTTGACCGTGTCACCGACGCGCACCACGTCGCTCGGGTGCTTGACAAAGCGGTTGGCCAGCTTTGAGATATGCACGAGGCCGTCCTGGTGCACGCCCACGTCGACGAAGGCGCCAAAGTCCACAACGTTGCGCACCGTGCCCTTGAGTTCCATGCCGGGCTCCAGGTCATCGATGGAAAGCGCCGAGCGGCTAAAGACCACCTCGGGCGCGTCGTCTCGCGGGTCGCGGCCGGGCTTTTTGAGCTCGTTGACGATGTCGATGAGCGTGAGGGTGCCGCAGTCCAGGTCGCTTGCCAGCGCCGAGATACTGCCCAGGCGGCGCTCGATGTCGGGCACGCCGCCGCGGCTGAGTTCACTGGCCGCCACACCGGCGCGCTCCAGGACGGATGTGGCCACCTCGTAGCTCTCGGGGTGGACGCTTGTCGCGTCGAGCGGGTTCTTGCCACCGCTGATGCGCAAAAAGCCCGCGGCGTTGAGATATGCCTTGGGTCCCAGCTTGGGGACCTTCTTAAGCTGACGGCGATCGGTAAAGGCGCCGTTTTCCTCGCGGTAGGCCACGATGTTTTTGGCCACGCTCGGCGTGATGCCCGATACGTATCCCAGTAGGCTCGCGCTCGCGGTATTCACGTCGACGCCTACGTGGTTGACGACGTCCTCCACCACGTGGCCCAGAGTGCGCGAGAGCTCGGCCTGGTCAAGGTCGTGCTGGTACTGGCCCACGCCGATAGACTGGGGCGGAATCTTGACGAGCTCTGCCAGCGGGTCTTGCAGGCGACGGCCCAGGCTCATGGCGCCACGCACGGTGACGTCCAGGTCGGGATATTCCTGGCTGGCGAGCTCGGAGGCGGAGTACACCGACGCGCCGGCTTCGTTAACGATGGTGTAGCGAAGGCTGGGCGCCTGCTCGGCAATGAACTCCGAGACGACTTCCTCGGTCTCGCGGCTGGCGGTGCCGTTGCCGATGACGATGGTGTTGACGCTGTCCTTTTTGACGAGGCGGGCGAGCTCGCGCTTGGTGCCGGCGACGTCGTGGCGCGGCTTGGTGGGATAGACCACGCCGTGGTCGAGCAGCTTGCCGGTCTCGTCCATGACGGCGACCTTGCAGCCGGTGCGGTAGCCCGGATCGAGCGCGAGCACGCGGGCGCCGCGCACGGGGCGTGCCGAGAGCAGGCCCTCGAGATTCTTGGCAAAGACGTTGATGGCCTCGGTCTGGGCGCGAACGGTGAGTTTGGCGCGGGCCTCGCGCTCCAGCGAGGGGGCCATGAGGCGCTTGTAACCGTCGGCGATGGCGGCATCGAAGACGGGCGCGAAGACGCCCTGGCGGCGGGGCCAACGGCTGCTGAGGCGCGCTGTGGCGGCAGCGCCGTCGACGTTCACGCGCACGCGAAGCTTGCCCTCGCGCTCGCCGCGGTCGATAGCCAGCACGCGGTGGTTGGGTATACGGCGCAGCGGCTCATCATAGTTGTAGTAGGGCTCGTAGGGAGTCTTTTCGGCGGGGTCGGTCGCCTCGACGACGATGTCGGCGGTGTTTTGCGTAAAGGCGCGCAGGTCGGCGACGTTCTCGGGGTCTTCGGCCACCGTCTCGGCCACGATGTCCGCCGCGCCGGCGAGCGCCTTCTCGGGCGTGTCGAAGCCGGCTTCCTCGTTGACGTAGGCCGCGGCGGCGTCGAGCGCGCTGCCCTTGGCGGATGCCTGCATGATGATCATGTTGGCAAGCGGCTCCAGACCTGCCTCGCGGGCCTTCTGCGCGCGGGTCATGCGCTTTTTGCGGTAGGGCTTGTAGAGGTCCTCGACACGCTGGAGCTGCGTGGCCTCGCGAATCTGCTGTTCGAGCTCGGGCGTAAGTTTGCCCTGGGCGTCGATGAGCAGAATGACGTCCTCTTTGCGCTGTTCAAGATTGCGCAGGTAGGACAGGCGCTCGTCGAGTGCGCGCAGGGCGACGTCGTCCATTCCGCCTGTGGCTTCCTTGCGGTAGCGCGAGATAAAGGGGATGGTGTTGCCCTCGTCGATGAGCTTGACGGCTGCCTCGATGTTGGCGGCCTTAAGGTTGAGCTCGTGGGCGAGCTGGGCGATAAGATCCATGGGACTCCTTGCGTTTAAGGTGCGTTTGCAGCACAGGGCTACCAAGGATACCACCCGTTTCAAAAGACTGTTTTGGGCCCGCGCCACGAAAACGACCTATCTACTACGTTTGAACCGTATGGGTCGACCATCCCCCGGTTTTCCGAGAATGCGCAAGCCGTCTACCTGCGCTTTTGATTTTAGGAAATTCGGCATGGTTGAGGGCGGTCGGTTAAACGTAGTAGATAGGCCCATTTCGTGGCGAACGAATCAAGCCGAGGTGCAAAATAGCCCCCGCCCCAGAAAAATCGTCGGCAAGGTAGCAAAATGCCCCGCGGGCAGGAGGCTGCTCGCGGGGCAAAGAAGAGGGGCTTGTTGGTGACGGACCGAAGGGTTCGGCATGGGGTTTCTGCCGCGGTCGCTCTTAAGGCATTACAGCTCGACGAGCTGGCCGGTCTCGGCGGCCTCCTTGATAGCGTTGAGAAGCGTGAGCGTCTTAACGTTGTCGGCGGGGGTCACGACGGGCTCGACCTCGCGGCGGACAACCTTCACAAAGTGCTTGAGCTGCATCTTGTGCGGCAGTGCCGGGTCGACGGCCGGAATCTCCATCTGCAGCGGCTTGTGCCAGTTGGAGGCGCCGTCGTAGGAGAACTGGTGCAGGCGGGGCAGCGACAGGGCGCCCTTAGTGCCGCCGATAAAGTAGGCGTCGGCGTCGAAGGGGCGGTACTGCGGGTCCTCGCGAGCGGTTGCCTCCCAGTTCCAGGGGCTGGCGGTGGCGTCGGAGATGGTCATGCTTGCGAGCGCGCCATCGGCAAAACGGACGTTGACCACGGCGGAGTCCTCGGTCTCAAAACCGCGGGCGGCGCTGGACTGCATACCCTGGACGGCAACGGGCTCGCCCAGCAGGTAGCGGAGCAGGTCGACGTCGTGCACCAGGTTGACCAGGATCGGGCCGGCACCCTTCTTGCGGCGCCATTCGACATCGAAGTACTCGTCATTCTTATAGATCATGTAGTGGAAGCTCGACACGGTGAGCTTGCCCAGCTCGCCGGACTCGATGATCTCCTTGGCCTTGTTGACGAAGGGGTTGTGGCGACGGTGCTGACCCACGAGCACGGGCACGCCGGCGGTCTCGGCCTCGGCAGCGAAAGCCTGGGCATCCTCCAGGTCGTTGGAGATCGGCTTTTCGACCAGCGGCACGATATTGCGCTTCACAGCCTCGCGGGCAACGCCCAGGTGCAGGTCGTTGGGCGTGGCGATGATGACGGCCTCGGGCTTAACCTCGTCCATCATCTGGGCGGGATCGGTGAAGAACGGCACGCCGGCGGCCTCGGCCGTGGCGCGGGCGCCCTCAAAGGCGTCGGCGATGGCGACGAGCTCGGCCTCGGGCTCCTCGGTGACAAAGCGGATGTGGTTGCGGCCCATGGCGCCGGCGCCGATAACGGCAATGCGGACGGGGTTGAGCTCAGACATTTCGACTCCTTAATACTGGTGGCTAGTTGGTGGCTAGTGAATGTGGCAAAGGGACAGCCCCTTTGCCACATCGGTAAAACTAAGCGGACTTCTTCTTGCTGTCGGAAACCATCATGTAGACGGTGAGCACGACGGCGATGGCGGCAATCACGATGGCGCCGTAGAAGGACTGCTGGTAGGCGGCGCTGCCGGCTTCGGCGTGATACAGCACGGCGGTGATGGGCTGGCTGATCCAGGTAGAAGCGGCGTAGCCCAAAAACATGATGCCGTAGTTGACGCCGATGTTGCTGGTGCCAAAGGCGCCACCGGTGAGCGGCGGGTAGATGACGAGCAGGGCGCCAAAGCTAAAGCCGAGCAGGGCGAGTGCCACAAAGAACATGCTCTGCGTAAAGCTCATCGACATGATGACGAGCGCGACGATGGTGACGACAAGGCTGATGAGCAGCGACTTGTAGGCGCCGAGCTTGTCGATGATCTGGCCAAAGGAAAGACGGCCGACCAGGTTGGCGCAGGTGTTGACGGAGACCACCACGCCGCCGAGGGCGACGGCCGCGGCGCTCGTGGGATCGGCGAAGAGCTGGACGGCGGCGATGGAGGCAACCTTGCCCACGAGCAGGGTGCCCGCGGTGGCGGCAAAGGCGAAGGTGAGGATGAGGACCCAGAAGCGCGGGGTCTTGACCATCTCGCCCGGGGTGAGGTCGCCGAAGGTGCCGGCATGTGCACCGCCCTTGGGGGCCTCGAAGCCCTCGGGCAGCCAACCGGCCTCGGGGGCCTTCAGGAACAGGGCGGAGGCGGCGATCGTCACAAAGAAGATGACGCCGAGTGCCTTAAGGGCGCCAAAGATGCCCAGGCTCGGGATGAGCAGCGAGGCGAGCACCGGGGACAGCACGGCGGGACCGGCGGTCGAAGCGGCCAGGGTGATGCCGGAGGCGAGACCCTTCTTGTCGATGAACCACTTTTGGCCGGTGGTGAGCGCGGGGTTGTAGCCCAGGCCGTTGCCGATAGCGGCGACGAGCGAGAACCACAGGTAGAACTGCCACGGCTCGGTGACGGTGCCGGACATGAACCAGCCCACGCCGTAGCACACGGCGGCGGCGATCACGACGTTGCGCGGGCCGATCTTATCGGAGATGCGGCCGGCGAAGATGCCCGTCACGGCCATGATGGTCTGAAAGACCGGGAAGGCCCAGGTAAGAGCGCTCGACCACTCGGGGTAGACGGCGAGTAGGTTCTTGCTCACGACGGAATACAGCGCGATGGAGCTGATGAAGAACATGGTGACGCACGCGGCGGAAAGCACGACGGCGCGACCCTTGTTGGAGTTGGTGGAAGCCATTGGACTCTTTCTAATCGATGCGGGGGAGGGGCGGGCGCGTCCGCGAGACCTCCCTGTCGGGCTGGTTTACTGGTCAGTCGGCTTTGCGACGCCGGACTCGTCGGACCAAAGCTCGACACCCTTGTTCTTGAGGTAGTTGTCGGCAAAGGCTCGGCGGCCGCCGGGCTTGGCGGTGAGGTCGCCCATCATGTTGGAGAAGCCGCCGTCGACCTTGATGGCATCGCCGGTGGTAAAGTCCGAGCGCTTGGACGCCAGGAACATGACGGCGTTGGCGATATCGCTGACCTCGCCGATGCGGCGCGTGGCGATCAGACGGCTGCGGCTCTTTTCGACCTCGGGGTCGGCGTAGAAGTTGGCCGACATCGGGGTCTTAACGAAGCAGGGCTCGACGCAGTTGGAGCGGACGCCGTAGGGGCCCCACTCGGCGGCGAGCATCTTGGACATCATGTTGACGCCGGCCTTGGTGGAGCTGTACACGCCCGAGAACGTCTCGGGGGAGTGGCTGGCGACGGTCGAGATGTGCACCAGGCGGCCCTGGCCGGCCTTGATCATCTCGCGACCAAAGCGCTGCGAGGTGATGAAGTAGCCGGTGAGATTGACGTTGAGCACCTGCTCCCAGTCGCTTAGCGGCAGGTCCTCCATGGCGGCGAAGCGCAGGATGCCGGCGGTGTTGACGAGGACGTCGACGCGGCCGAAGTTGGCGATGGTGGCGTCGACGGCAGCCTGAACCTCGGCCTCGTCAGTGGCGTTCATCTTGTAACCCTCGGCGTGGATGCCAAACTCGGCAGCGAGGTCGGCGGCAGCGGCCTTGACCTTTTCCTCGTCCAGATCGAGTAGGACGACGTTGGCGCCATTGCGGGCGAACTCGCGGCAGATCTCGGCGCCCATACCGCCGAGCGCGCCAGTCACGGCGCAGACATCGCCCTCGAGCTTAAGCCAATTGCTCATAGGAACTTCCCTTCTTGTGCCTCCCGGTGGGTCGCTCCCATTAACCGACCCACGTGGTTTTCGCTGGTTATCGTATGCTTTGCATTTGCGCAGGTGAATTGCATATTTGTTAGAATGGCGTTAACCGTAGGTTTATACTGTGCGATGCAGTTTATTCTCAATTGAGCGCGTGACCTGCGAAAACAACCCCCCTGTGGCACCATGCGGTCACGGGCGCGAAAACGGGAGATTGACGTGTACGATCGACGACTTGAGGCCATATCGGCCGCCGCGGAGCTGGGAAGCTTCTCGCGTGCGGCGGCAAAATTGCGCGTGTCGACTCCGGCGCTCGTCAAGCAGGTGTCGGGCTTCGAGGCCGAGTTCGGCATCACGCTGTTCGAACGCTCGCACTCGGGCGTCAAGGCGACGCCGGCGGGTGCTCTGCTGGTGGACGACGCGCGCTCGATCATGCGCCAGTCCGAGGACGCCCTGCGCCGTGCCCGACGTGCGGCGGGCGATGGCGGTGCCGTGCGCCTGGGCGTGTCGATGATGTGTCCGGGGCGCCAAACGCTGTCGATGTGGACGGGCATTCACGATCTGGAGCCGTCGCTGCGATTTGAGATTGTGCCGGTAAGCGACCTCTACGACGAGCGCGAGACCGTCATGCGCAGCTTGGGCCGCGAGGTCGATGTGGTGCAGTCGAGTTTTTCGACTCCGCGCTGGGGCGACACCTGCCAAAAGCTCCGCATCGTCAACGTGCCGTTTTATATCGACCTGCCGCGCACGAGCCCGCTGGCGCGCAAGACGCGCATCACGGTCGCCGACTTGGAGGGCATGCGCCTGCGCGTACTGCGCCACGGCAACGATGCCATGGACAGCCTGCGTATCGACCTTTTGGCCGACGGCGGCGTGGACGTGATCGATGTGGATAGCTTTGACTTTGCGCTCTTTAACGAGGCAGAGGAAAAGGGCGACGCGGTGCTCACCTGCGGCGCATGGTCGGGCGTGCACCCGGCCTTTGTGGGCGTGCCGTTCCTATGCGGACGCGAGGTGCCGGTCTTTCTGCATTACCCGCTCGAGCCCACCCTCCAAGTCCAGAAATTCGTCAACGCCATGGCCCAACTCCTCAAGTAGCCAAAAGAGTCCCGTCCCAAATTAGCTACCCTTTGCTACGGGTTTAGCGGTCCTCGCGTTGCGGCCCGGCTGCCTCGGCTGTCTTTACGCGGTTCTTATCGACGTACATGTTCTTGTCGGCCTGGGAAAAGAGTTCGCGCATGGTAGGCGGCTCGTCAAAATCGCTGGAAAGCGCATAGCCCACCGCGTAGCTGATGGGCATATCGGGGTGGACTTCGGAATACTCGTTCACGTTCGCGCGAATCCGAGTGAGACAAGATTCCACAGCGGCTCGGTCGGCATCCCGCAGCACCGCGATAAACTCATCGCCGCCGTCGCGACCCACAAAGCACGTCTCCGACGCCACACTTCCCAGTTGTTGGGCAAAAGAGCGAATGTATTCATCGCCCTTCTCATGGCCGAAGTTGTTATTGACCATATGCAGATTGTTAAGGTCGAAGACGCACACCGCAACGGGCTCCTCCGCGGAGACAGGCTGCTCCTGCCCCAAGATCTCCTCGCACTTGTTCTTGTTGGGCAGCCCCGTGGCTTCGTCGAGATAGACTTTGCTCTGCAGTCCGCGATTGAGCGCGGCGGTGCGCACCGCGCGAACGAGTTCGACCGCAAAGGTCGCCACCAAGCCCACGATGTCGATGATCACCAAGCCCTCGAGATAGTTGAGCGCCGACGCCTTCTCCTGAGAGTAGTCCTCTGCGAGTCGCGTAGCATCGTCGCAAATGCCAAAGAATTCCTCGCTCATGGAGATGATGTCGGTGTTCTCGTAGCCGACTTCGCGCACACGGATGATCTCGGTGCAAAGCTCATCAAAATAATTTGCAAGCTCGGTCATTTTTGCCTGATACTCATCGTCGTCGAGACGGACGAGGTTGAGGTCGTCACTTCCGTAACGCAAACCGTTGATGTATGAATCCACGGCTTTGAGCAGGTCATCTTGAGGCTGGCCCGCATCCTCGAGCTTAACGATTCGCTGCGTGGTACCGCGCACCAGACCGGCGTAGTTGACCACACGCGCCGTGCCCTGGATATCGGAGACGAGCAGCATAACATTGATGAAGAAGAAGATGAGAACTGCCGTGAGCACCATCATGAGCAGGCGCACCGCCTGGCCGGCCTTCTTGGCGACAGAAGTATTCACAAGTTCACTCCCCTAAATGACAAAAGAACAGGTAGCACGCAGTGTGCTGAAATTCATGGGTGGTTAACTCTACCATATGGGCCAGCAGCCTCAAACTGCAGCAGACGCTCGTCCAAATTGGCGTGACGCCTGCCTTGTTGTTCTTGATCTGGCCGCGCTATCGGACATGCTTCTGGTCTTGGATCACCATGGGAAAGCTCATCCCGTTTTGTGCGTCTAGAGTGGGATGCGGCTTCCCAAAGGTGCCGTTAGGGGAAATCACATCCCGGTTTACCCCCTTGAAATGGGATGCCGTTTCCCGGAGGGGGTCCAGCGGGAAACGGCATCCCATTTTGGACCCGAAAAGTGGGATACGGTTTGCGGCCGGCATGAAAAAGCCTCCGCAGCTCGTGTGGCTGCGGAGGCTTTATTCGTTGCGGCGCATTGTGTTTGGGTCGCTGAGATGAGTCGATTTGCCCCGAAAGAGGAGGGCATTGACCTTAGGGTCATGCCCGACGAATGAGCGGCAAATCGGCCATCTCGGCGAGCCGAACTACTCCAGCTCAAACGCTCCGGTATAGAGCTGGTAGTAATACCCGCGCTTGGCAATCAGCTCGTCGTGGTTGCCGCGCTCGATGATGCGGCCGTGATCCAGACAGATGATCGCGTCGGAGTTGCGCACGGTGGACAGGCGGTGCGCGATGACAAACGTCGTGCGGCCTTCCATGAGCTTATCCATGCCCGCCTGCACGATGGCCTCGGTGCGGGTGTCGATGCTCGACGTGGCCTCGTCCAGAATCATTGCCGGCGGATCGGCGACGGCGGCGCGTGCAATCGAGATCAGCTGGCGCTGGCCCTGCGACAGCTGCGCGCCGTTGCCGGTGAGCATGGTGTCGTAGCCGTCGGGCAGGCGGGTGATAAAGTCGTCCGCGCCCGCGAGCTTGGCCGCCGCGATGCACTCCTCGTCGGTAGCGTCCAGGTTGCCGTAGCGGATGTTATCCATCACAGTGCCGGTGAACAGGTTCACGTCCTGTAGCACGACGCCCAGCGAGCGGCGCAGGTCGGCCTTGCGGATCTTGTTGACGTTGATGCCGTCGTAGCGGATCTTGCCGTCGGCGATGTCGTAGAAGCGGTTGATGAGGTTGGTGATGGTCGTCTTGCCGGCACCGGTGGCGCCGACAAACGCGACCTTCTGACCCGGCTTGGCAAACACGGACACGCCGTGCAGCACCTCGTGGTCGGGCGTGTAGCCAAAGTCGACGTTGTCCATGACCAGGTCGCCACGCAGCGGCACGTATTCGATCTCGCCGGTCGCGCGGTGCGGATGTTTCCACGCCCACATGCCGGTGTGGTGGTCGGCCTCCTCGAGCTGCCAGGTGTCGGGGTTCACCTGCGCGTTGACGAGCGTCACGTAGCCCTCGTCGGCCTCGGGCTTCTCGTCAATGAGCTCAAAGATGCGGTCGGCACCGGCGAGGCCCATGACCACGGCGTTGATCTGCTGCGAGATCTGGCCAATCTGTCCGCAGAACTGCTTTGTCATGTTGAGGAACGGCACCACGACGGCGATGGACAGCGCCATGCCCGAGATGCTCAGGTTGGGCACGCCCAGCGCCAGGAAAATGCCGCCTGCCAGTGCGACCAGCACGTAGAGCAGGTTTCCCAGGTTCATAAGGATGGGCATGAGGATGTTGGCGTACATGTTGGCCTTCTGCGAGACCTCGAAGAGCTTTTCGTTGCGCTCGTCAAAATCGGCCTCGGCGGCAGACTCGTGGCAGAATGCCTTGACGACCTTCTGGCCGTTCATGACTTCCTCGATATGGCCCTCGACAACGCCGAGCTCGGTCTGCTGCGCAATAAAGAAGCGCGCGGAGTTGGAGCCGAGCAGCTTGGTCATAAAGGTCATAAAGGCGACGCCTGCCACAATGACCAGGCACATCCAAACACTGTAGTACAGCATGATAAAGAACACCGTGACGATGACGATGGTCGTCATGAGCAGGTTGGGCAGCGACTGGCTGATCATCTGGCGCAGCGTGTCGATGTCGTTGGTGTA
>DBGFLF010000007.1:0-10081 GCA_048528725.1 Collinsella sp. | reverse complement strand
GCCTCGGGTGCCTCTGGGGTAGCTGGCGCTGCCCGGGTTGAGGACTAAGCAACGGCCCACTTGGGCTTCTTTGGTTACGTGGGTGTGGCCGTTGATGGCTACGTCTACGGATCCCACCGGAAGGTCTTCGCGGTAGTGGGCTACGGCGAATTTGAGGCCTTCGTAGGTAAAGAGCGCAAGACGGTCTACATCGGGACCGTAGTCGCGGTAGTAATCGTTGTTGCCCAGTACGGCCCGCACGGGGGCGATGGTGCATAGGTGCTCGTAGTCCATCTCTGACGTGAGGTCGCCGGCGTGGATAATCAGGTCTGCGCCCTCAAGCTCATCCAGGAGCGCAGGCGATAAATAGCCGTGGGTGTCCGAGATGATGTCGATACGCTTGGCGCTTGCACTGTTCATGGGATCCCTTCCGCAAAAAACGATTCGGCAGATACATACAAAAAGGCCCCACGCCTCCGCAGACGATAGGTCTACAGGGCTGCGGGGCCAGTGTGCTAGAGACTCAGGGCCTTCTTAAGCGGCACGACGCGGCGGCGCGAAACCGGCACGCGTTCGTCGACGCCCGTAATGCCCAGCTGGATGGCGCCCGAGGGCACCGTCTCCACATCCGTGACGCACGCCAAGTTGACGATATAGCGGCGGTGAACACGGAAGAAGCCAAAGTCGCAGAGCTTGGCCTCAAACTGCGCCAGCGAGGTCGTCGACAAAAAGCGATCATCGACGGTATAGATGCAGGAGTAATCGTCCTTGGCCATGATAAAGCGAATGTCGTCCACGGGAATGAGCACCTTGCGGCCGCCCTTTTCCACCGGGATACGCTCGATGGTCACCTTGCTGTCCGTAACCGGCTTGGTGCGTTGCATGACCTTCTCGATCGCGCGATCCAAGCGAGCTTCCTCGACCGGCTTCATCAGATAATCGACGGCATCCACGTCGAATGCCTCGACCGCATGGTCACTATACGCAGTCACAAACACGATCGCCGGCGGATTTTTGAGCTTATGCAGCGCCTCGGCAAGTTGCAGGCCCGAGGCACCGGGCATCGAGATATCGAGAAACACGACATCTACGCGACTTTCCATAAGCATCTCGATGGCGGAGCGGACGCTCGACGCCTCAGTGATCGTGCCGATCTTGCCCGTTTGCTCGAGCAGGAAGCGAAGCTCCGAGCGAGCCGGCGCCTCATCATCCACAATCATCGCACGCAGCATAGGGATAAAACCTTTCGTCAACTAACTACGCCGGGCATCCGTCGCATGACGTTGAGCCCGTAGCCTTTTATTTTACTCTTGAATGTCAAAGATGCTCTCTGACAAATCAAGATGAAGGAGCACTTTGGTGCCCTTGCCCGGCGCCGATTCGACACGCGTATAGGAGTGCGGCCCATAAAAGCGATGGATGCGCTCCGAAATATTGTGCATGGCCACACCGGCGCCGCCACCCTGGGGAGAGCTGGCGTCGGGACGGGCAGAACGCTCGTCAAACAGTCTGGCGGCGGTACCCTCATCCATGCCCACGCCATTATCGGCCACGGCAATCAAGATTGCATCCTCGCCGTCTTGGTGAACGGTCACGTCGATCCTCAGGGCGTCGTCATCGCCCATACCATGACGCACGGCGTTCTCGACAATCGGCTGGATCACGAACGCCGGCACCAGCGTATCTTCCACGTCCTCGGACACATCGAACGTCGCAAGCACGCGATCCTCGCCAAAGCGGGCCTTCTCAAAGGTAAGGTAGCGCTTGGTCTGTGCGACCTCGCGCGAGACCGGAATAAGCGATCCCGAGTTGTCGAGCGTGGCACGATAGAACGATGAGAACTCACGAAGCAGTTCGCGGGCCCGCAGCGGGTCGGTGCGCGTAAACGATGCAATGGTGTTCAGCGTGTTGAACAGGAAGTGCGGGTTAATCTGCGCCTGCAGCGCACGCACCTCGGCGCGCGCCGTGAGTTCCTTTTGCACCTCGAGCTCGTGGATGGCGAGCTGCGTGGACAAGATCTCGGCAAAGCCCGAGGCAAGCGCATACTGGGTACGGTCGACGGCGCGCGGGGTCTTGTAGTAGAACTTGAGCGTGCCGACGGTACGATCGCCCACCTTGATGGGGGCGATAATGCCGGCGGGGACTTGGTTGTGCGAGCCGTCCGAGCCCACGACATCCACCATACGGTTGAACGACTGCACGATGCCATGTTCGATAACGTAGCGTGTGGCAAGCGTGTGGATGGGAGTATCGGGCAGCAGTTTTTCCTCAAACTCGCCCGCGCAGGCAAGCACGTTGTCCTCGTCGGTGATGGCCACCGTCATGGCGCGCGTCTCGGGCAAAATGCGCCGGCACACCAAACGCGCCGACTCCTGCGTCAGACCGCCCTTAATGTCCTCGAGCATGGCCGAGGCCACCGAGAGCGTCTCCTCGGTGTACTGGGAGCGCACCGAATCGGGATTGAGCGTCAAAAAGATAAAGATGCACAGAAAGATGCACAGCAGCGCGCAGGCAATCACCGTGGCGATCGGCTCGATACCGGTCACCAAGGCAAAAATAAAGTACACCAGCACACAAATGGCGCAGGCAACGGCAATGATGCGAAAGATTGATATTGAACTATCGCGCTGGGCGCGGCGGTCGATCATTCGGCCCCCTCCAGGATACTGATCAGTTGTGCGTCACGCCAAAGCCCGTCCATGATCTTGGGCCAAAAGCTCTGGAAACGCAGGTAGCTTGCAGCGTTTTGGCGCGCATAGGCCTTTGCCTCGTCGATACCATGGCGCCAGATGCGCAGGTAGCCCTCATGCTCGCGGGTAAACACGCTGCGGACCATAGCGGTCTTGCGCACGCGGTCGTCGAGCTCGCGCGAAATCCACGGGCCCGGGTAGGGCATGAGCGATGCCGCCGTAACGGGAATGAGCTCCTTTTGATGCGCGGCGAATGTCAACTTGGCCCGTTCGTAGTACCAACGGTATACATCCTGCATAAAGCGCGGTGAGCGCTTTTCGGACTCCGGAGGCAGATGGCGCACGGTCCACTCGTTATCGAACCACACGTCGTAGCCAAACATGCGCATGTTAAAGAGGTAATCCAAGTCCTCGCCGCGGGTGATAAACGGGTCAAAGGCCACACGCGTAAAGGCGCGGGCGTGCAGGGCCATCAGGCCGCCGCACACGTAGTTGGAGCGCGAGATGCGGGTGCCCGAAAGCGCCTTTTTCATCCAACGGTTGAACTCGATGCGCTTGGTCCACCAACGATGGCAGATGCCCGCCTTGTCCGTGGGAGCCAGCGGCGAGCCGTCGCGATCGTAGAAATAGCCGCTCTTGACCAAGATCGGCAAGCCCTGACGCGTCTGCTGCCCCAACGCATAGGTCGCGCGCTTCATAAAGTCGGCGTCGATGACAGTCTCATCGTCATCCAAGAAGATAACCGCGTCATGCCCCAGCACAGCGGCGCAGGCTAGCCCCATATTGCGGATGGCACCGTAGCCTCGCAGGCTCACGCACTCGCCCGAACCCTTGGGCGCGATCTGAGCAACCCGGTCTGCGATGCGCGAGGCCTGGGTGTTGGTGACAACGGTGACCTTGAGCGTGGGATGCGCGTCGACAATCTCGTGCACGCGCAGCGACACATCGGCTGTGGCAGAAACGGGACAGACCACCAAAAGGATGATGCGCGGGATGTCACGTACCTGCTCAAGCGAGGCCAGGCAGCGGTCGAGTTCGGGATTGTCGGCGTTGAGTCGCGTCGAATGGTCATAGGTGCCAGGGGCGTTTGCGCAAGCGTCATCGCCCGCCCAATACGTTGGAATCACGACTGTGGCGTTCACGCCTTACCCTCCCTGCAACACAAAAACGGGACGCCGCCAAACACAGGCGACGCCCCGCGACCTAGCTGATTCCATCATACCCACTTGGGCAAATCATTGCTCGCAAGTCGCAATGTTTATTGCGGATAACCCCAAAAGAGTACCGTGGACAGGCACAATAGCCGCTCGCTCCTATGCGGCATGCTCTGCCGCCCGAGTCATGCGGGACAGGCGGACCAGCAGCATAAAGCCAACGATCAGCAGCACGCCAATGGAAAGGACGCCCAGCGACGGGTTGCCGGTCAGCGAGGTGACGACCGACACCAGGAAGGTGCCCATAACGCTTGCATAACGACCAAAGATGTCAAAGAAGCCGTAGTACTCGTTGGACTTTTCCTTGGGGATAATGCGGCCAAAGTAGCTACGGCTGAGCGCCTGCACGCCGCCCTGGAACAGGCCGACCATAATGGCAAGCACCCAAAACTCAAAGGCGGTCTTTAGGAAGAACGCGGCGAACAGCACAATGCCCATATAGGCGGCGACTGCCACCAAGATCATGTTGAGCGTGCCCACGCGGCCGGCGAGCTTGCCGTAGATGATGGCGGACGGAAAGGCCACGAACTGCGTAACGAGCAGCGCCAGGACCAACTGGGTCGAATCGATGCCCAAGGCCGATCCGTAGCTGGTTGCCATGGAAATGACCGTGTGCACACCGTCGATATAGAAGAAGAACGCGATCATGTAGACCAGCACGGTCTTGTTGTGGGCGATCTCGCGCATGGTGTGTCCGACCTCGGAGAACACACCGCCCACGATGCGGCCGATAGTGTCCTCAGGACCGCGCTCGCGACCGTACTTTTGCTTATAGGTGCGAATGAGCGGCAGGGTAAAGATGAGCCACCAGGCACCAGTGATGATAAACGACAGACGCGTTGCCAGCATGGTAGGGACGCCAAGAGCGGGGCCACCCATGATGAGCGCCAGGCAGATGACGAACGGCACGGTGGAACCGATGTAGCCCCAGGCATAGCCCGAGCTGGACACGGCGTCCATGCGCTCGTCGGTGGTAATGTCGGGCAGCATGGCGTCGTAGAACGTCATAGAAGAGTTAAGGCCGATGGTGCACAGCACGTACACGGTCAAAAATGCCATGGCGGACATTGGGATAGCCTGCGCCAGGCAAAGCACCAGGCCCGTGAGGAAGAAGCCCAAGAAGAACTTGATCTTGTTGCCGGCATAGTCGGCAAGCGCGCCCAGAATGGGCATGAGCATGGCGATGACCAGCGAGGCGATCGTCTGCGCATTGCCCCAGGCGACCACCAGGTCGGCCGAGGAAGCACCGGTATTGATGGCGTTAAAGTAAATGGGCACCACCGAGGTATTGAGCAGCACGAGGGCCGAATTGCCCACATCATACATAACCCAGTTACGCTCGAGCTTGGTGTATTTCATGGACAGGGACCCTTCGTATTCGCCCGATATGCAGTTAGTTCATCGTACCCTAATTGTCCAGAACCGCCGGTAAGGATTCGGCAAAGGGGCACGCACGGGCCCTATTCCTCGCGGTCGAACTCCTCATCGGCTTCGAGCACGCGACCGCTGTAGTTGACGTGACTGGTCACGGCATCCATGTCACCGGTCTCGATAAAACGTGCGACCGTGCACTCGTAATCGACCAGCGCGCGATCAAAGACCTCGGGGAAACTCTCGTTCGAGACCTCGTCGGTAAAGGGATTCTTCCATGTCAGATAGCCCAGGTTACCGGTGCGCTCGGGCAGCTCCGTCGTCACGCGATGGGCAAGGCCGTCGAGCAGCGAGTAGTCGTGCACCAAGCCCTCAACCAGCGAGATCGCGCGCGTCTTTACGGAGCCGGCCGGCTCAATCGCGCGGTAAAGTCGCTGCATATTGGCAACGGCAGCACCGTACTCCCCCGCCGGAATGTCAATGCCGTACACGCGTCCGGCAACATAGCTCATCAGCACGCCGGCCACGCGATTGATGCGATCGGTGGTGACGATCTCGCCCGCCGGCGGGTAATCGTCGACCGTAGCGCCGGCGCGTTTAAGCTGCAGCATCAGTACATCCAGGTCGCTCTCGATCACGGCATGAACTTGACTGCTCGAATCCTCAAGCTCTGAGTCGGATTCCACGATGCCAAACTGCTGCTCATAGACAAAGGGATGGGCGTTGCGGTCGAGCACGTAATGAGACAGCAGGCCCAGCGCAAAAGCGCGACCCAAGCTGGCGTCGCGCGGCAGCAGATGCGACACGCCGTCGCGCAGGCACGCGAACTGGCGAGACATGCGCGACCGATGCATGACCTGCGCCAGCAGCGTGCAGTCGGAAACACGCGGTGTCAGAATGTGAAAGAAAAACGGGTCGGGGCCTTGGTTGCCCAAGATAAAGGCAATGCGCTCTTCATCGGACGTGATGACGCCCTGCGGAAGACGGTCGATGCTTTCCTCGCCAAACAGATGATGGGTGATAAGCGCGGGCATAATGATCCTTTCGATTTCATTCGATGCCACCCATTATGCCCACCGCGCGCCCATGCCAAACCTGCGATGGTAAACGACGGCACGCAAGCCTCTTACGCAAGCCCCAGGTGCGACTTGACCTCGGCGGCGCGACGACGGGACACCGGTACCGTCGAGTTCACGCGGTCGAGCCTGAGCTCCATCAACCCCGTGGAGCCAATCTCGACATTGTGCACGTCTTCCAAATTGACCAGATAGCTGCGATGAACGCGAATAAAGCCCTCGGAGACCAAGCGACGCTCGAGCGAAGAGATCGACTCATTGATCAGGTACGTTCCCTCGGCGCAGATGGCGTTGCAAAAATCGGCGCGCGCCTCAAAGTAGCAGACGTCTGCGGCGGGAATGAACACCTTTTTGCCCCCGCGGTCCACCGTCAGACGCAAAGGCTGGCGCGGAGCGTGGGCAACACGACGGGCACCCAAGGCTGCCTCGATCTTGTCGAGTGCCTTTGACAGGCGTGCGTCCTCGACCGGCTTGACGACATAGTCGACCGCATCGAGGTTATACGCATCGGCGGCAAATTCGGCAAACGCCGTCACAAACACAACCACCGGCGGCGTCTTTAGGTTCTGCAGCGTCTCGGCAAGCTCAATTCCCGAGCGACCGGGCATGGTAATGTCTAAAAACAACACGTCGGGCTTGTTCGACAGAATCGACTCCACGGCTTCGGTGACATTGCCCGCCTCGGCAATCTGACCCACACGCGTATCCTTTTCCAACAGATAGCGTAGCTCAGCCCTAATGGGAGGCTCGTCATCAACCACCAAGATGTTCCAGCCTTCGGACATATGTGCTTCCCCTCTTTTTCTCTCAATCCAACCGCGTGCTACGCCGTCAACGGCGCAGGCTCATGCGGCTCGCCGTTCAGCTCGACGATGACCTGCGTTCCCACGCCCTCCTGGGACTTCACGCGCATGCCGGAATCTTCTCCGTAAAAGAAATGGATGCGCTGAAGCACGTTGAAGAGCGCCAGGCCGCAACCTCGCTTGACGGAGCCGTCGGCGGTAATGCTCTCGGGCTCCTCCAGGCGATGTTGCTCAAACAGATGCGCGCAGACCTCTTCGCTCATACCGATGCCATCGTCCTCGACGATGATCTCCAAACCGTCATCGGTCTCGAAAGCCCTAACATGAATAGAAAGCGGCTCGGTCTCGCGCTGCGCGTGCTTGATGCAGTTTTCGAGCAACGGCTGCAAGATAAACGGCGGCACCATGCAATCGCGCACCTCAAAGTCGATATCGACCGAGACGCGCAGACGGCCGTCGCCATAACGAGCCTGCATAAGATTGATATAGCGAGTGCCCTGTTCCACCTCGTGCTCGAGCGTTGTGAGGGTATCGGAATCAGAAAGCGTCTGACGGTAGTAGTTGGAGAAGTCGATCAGCAGCGATCGCGCCTTGTCGGGCTCGGTTCGAACGAGCGACACGATGGTGCTGATGGTGTTAAACAGAAAATGAGGATCGACTTGCGATTGCAAGGCGCGCAGCTCCACGCGGGCCGTAAGCTCGTCCTGGCGCTCGAGCTCAAAGCTCGCAAGCTGCGTGGAAATGAGGTCGGCAAAGCCCGAGGCAAGCGCCGTCTGGCGCATATCGATGCTGCTCAGACGGGGATAATACAGCTCGAGCGTGCCCACGCAATGCCCGCGCACGGTAAGCGGTGCGACAATACCGGCGCGCAGGCGCGGAAAGTAGCCACCCGTCTCGGTCGAGGCATCGCGCGAGAACACGCTTTGCTCACCGCTGTTGATCACGTTGAGCGTAGTCCGCAGCACCACCGGGGTGCCCGCGGGGCATTTTGCCGAGTCCTCGCCCCAGCTTGCCAACACCTGCTTGCCGTCGGTAAAGCAGATGGCAGAGGCGATAGTTTCGGACAGGATGATCTTAGAGGCGCCCAGGGCAGCTTCGGGCGTAAGGCCGCGCGACGTGTAGGCGAATATTTTCGACGCGATGGCGAGCGTGCGGTCGGTAGCGCTCGATGTGAGGTCGTCGGGAACGACAAAGACGTACGAGAAGAAGAAGCACAGCATGACCAAGCCGGCAATGACGACAACGGCCGGAACGGGATTGGGATTATCGGTTAGATCCCAGATGAGCAGCAGGATAAGCAGCGGAACGACAATACCGAGCAAGATGGCTTGAACCACATGCTGAGCGGTACGAAAGACCTTGGTAGAGTTGTAGCTCTTGCCCAGAATCAGCCTATTGAGATCCACCGTCATCTCCTTCTTACTGACGCACCCCATAGCAATAAAGAGGGCCGCAATCGACCCTCTCCATTGCATTATGCAATCAAATACTGTGTTTTACATCAAGCCATCGATGAACGGTAGCTTAGGCGCTGTACTTGTTTGCCTCGCCGAAGGTGCCGCCCTCGACAATCCAGCCGTCCTTCATGATGACGTCCATGTTGTCGGTGTTGAGCACGTGGATGTCGGCGGCGACGTCACCGTTGACGACCAGCAGGTCGGCGCACTTGCCGGCCTCGATGGAACCGGTCTCGTCCTCGATGTGGCACATCTTGGCACCGTTGAGGGTGGCACAGGTGATGGTCTCGACCGGGGTGAAACCGATCTTGTCGACGAACTCGTACATCTCCTCGATGGAGCAGGTGCCGTACGGGGTGACGAAGGAGAAGGAGTCGGAGCCGATCGTCATGACGACGCCGCGCTTCTTGGCCTCGCGCAGGCAGTCGTAGTTGCGCTGCAGCTCCTTCTCGACCAGGGTGCCCTCGTACTTGTCGTGCAGCTCGGGGACGTAGACGGGCGGATAGGTGGCGTACCAGGTGGGCAGGAAGGCGATCGTCGGGGTGAAGAAGGTGCCCTGCTCGGCCATGAGGTCCATGGTGCGCTCATCGATATCGAAGCCGTGAATCAGCTGCTCACAGCCAAAGCGAACGGAATCGTAGGCAGCGGCGTGGTTGTTGTAGCAGTGGCTCCACACGGGGATGCCGACCATCTTGGCCTCTTCGACCACAGCCTGAATCTCCTCGGAGCAGTAGTGCTGGTCGCGGCCGGAGTCCCAGCGCCAGATGCCGCCACCGGTAGCCCAGATCTTGATGGCATCGGGGTTCTCGCGCAGGCGACGACGGACGGCCTTGCGCAGATCCCAAGGACCGTCGACCTGATCGCCCCAGGGGTGCGATTCCTTGTTGAGCTCCTGGCTGCAGTGGTGGGAGTCGCCGTGGCCGGCAACGCGGCAGAAGCCAAGGCCGGTGGCCAGAACGCGCGGGCCCTTGAAGACGCCCTTGTCGATGCAGTCACGGATCTGGATACCAAAGCGGCCGATCTCGCAGACGGTGGTGAGGCCGTGGGTGAGGCAGTCGTAGGCCTGCTTGACGGCGACGGCCTGCTTCTCGAGAAGCGGCTGCATGACCCAGTCGGTGTCATCGTCGGTCAAGTTGCCCGAGAAGTGCAGGTGGGTGTCGATCAGGCCGGGAAGGACGGTCTTGCCGGCGGCGTCGATGACCTCAACGCCCTCGGGAAGGTCCTGCATGGCGCCGGCGTACTCGATCTTGCCGTTGTCGTCGACGAGAACGAGGGAGTTCTCGACCGGCTCGGCACCGGTACCGTCGATGAGCTTGCCGCCAACGATTGCATACTTAGTGGACATGGTTCCTCCTTATGGATCCATATAGTGGGCGAGGCCGTGTTGGGTTAAGGCCTCACAAAGCTACCCAAGTGGCGCCGGGTTCGGCGCGCGGAAGAGAGGGTCCCGCGCACCTGATCCGCCCCGGCTCGGCGTTACTTTTTGCGGGA
>DBGFLF010000006.1:0-6616 GCA_048528725.1 Collinsella sp. | reverse complement strand
CCACCTCCTCAAACGGTTTGGAATCGATGTCCTGGCCAATGGCGACGAACACACGCTCGCAGGGGATGACGCGCTCGGGCGTGGCGGCGGCACGCGGAGCCGGACGACCGCGACGGGGCTCGCCGATAATCTGCGGCTGCACGCGCAGGCCGCTCACGCGACCGTCCTCGCCCGTCTCGATGGCGAGCGGGGCCGTCAGCTCCAGCACCTCACAGCCCTCGGCCTGGGCACCGGCGATCTCGGCGTCCTGGGCCGTCATATCGCAGATGCGACGGCGGTAGACGATGCTTACCTTTTCGGCACCGCAGCGCACGGCGGAGCGTGCCACGTCCATGGCAACGTTGCCGCCGCCGATGACGCACACGCGCTGGCCGCTCAGGTCGGGCAGCTCGTCATCGCCGATAGCACGCAGCATCTTGACGGCCGACTCAACGCCGGGCGCCCCTTCGCCCGGAAGGCCGAGCTTCTTGTCACTGTGGGCACCGATGGCCAGGTAGACGGCATCGAACTCGCCACGCAGACGGGCGAGCTCCTCGCCGTTCACGGAGTGGTCGAGCTCCACGTCGACACCGGCGCTCAAGATCCAGTCGATCTCGGCCTGCAAGCGCTCGCGCGGCAGACGATAGCTGGGGATGCCGTAGCGCAGCATGCCGCCCAAGTGGTGACGCTGCTCAAAGATGGTCACCTTATGGCCCATCACGGCCAGGTAGTAGGCGCAGGAAAGGCCGGCCGGGCCGCCGCCGATCACAGCGACGCGCTTACCGGTGTTGTCCACTACATGCGGCTTGTGGTCGTTGAGGTCACTGTGCTCAACGGCAAAACGCTTGAGGGCGAGGATGTTCATGGGGTCGTCGACCATGCCGCGACGGCAGTGCATCTCGCAGGGATGCTCGCACACCAAGCCGCAGACGAGCGGCAGCGGATTGTTCTTGCGGATGACCTTGACGGCATCGGCATAGCGGCCGGCCTCGACGAGCGAAATGTACCCGGGAATGTCGACGTGCGCCGGACAGCCCGAGACACACGGAACGCGGGCCTCACGATCAAAGCCGCAGGAGTGCTCGCGAATGTGATGTTCAAAATCGTCGCGGAAGCCGCGAATGGCCGTGAGTGCCATGGCGCCAGCTTCGTAGCCGATGGCGCAGTCGCTCGAAAGGTAGATGGTGCGGGCCGTGCGCTCAATCAGGTTGAGCGTGGACTCATCGGCGCGCCCTTCGAGCACATCGGCAAGCAGGTCGCTCAGCGCGCTCAGGCCCACGCGACAGGGCGTGCACTTGCCGCAGCTCTGGGTGGAGCACAGGTTGACGAGCGCTGCCGTAAACTCCACGGGACACGGGGCGAGCGAGCTCACCGCCAGACGACGTCCGAGCGCATCATGCAGGTCGTCCATGACGGCCTGAGCGTGGCTGCGTTCCATTACATGCAGTCGAGCCATAAGATCCCCTCTCACATGGCAGCCCGGAGGCGAGGCTGGGTGAAATTGCTACACGCAACAGACTGACCTAAAAAGTTGTTTGGCATCAATACAGTTCGGCAGGCGGTATGAAACGTCGTCCCCAGCGGCGAAATAGAACATTACCGCAGATAAATGCCATATTTGATAAAACGCGTTACCCACAATGCGGCACTTGGGGACACTCCTCACTCTGGTGCATCGTGGACAGGTTTGTTTGCACCAATCGTGAGTTGCGGTGAAATAGGGACTGAAAAGCCGCTCAAAAGGCCAAAACAGTCCGTATTCCACCGCAACTTCAAGACGTTGGTGCAGATTGACCTGACCCCTTTGCACCAAAAAGGGCCCCGGGCATAGTCTGCTCGGGGCCCAAACTCATCTCGCCTTATCGTGCGATGCGTATGTTATTTGCGCTTGCCGCCGCCGTCACCGGGACGACGGGAGCTGCCGCCGCGCTTGCCACCACGGCTGTTGCCATAGCTGCCACGGTTATCGCGACCGCCGGCGCGGCCGCCACGGGAGCCGGTCTGGTTGCCGCCACGACCACCACGATAGCCGCCGCGACGCTCCTCGCGGGTATCGTCGTAGTTGCGCCAATCATCGCGACGATCGCGGCTGGCACGCGGATCGCGACGATCACGCGACTCATTCGAACGACCGGCGCCGCTGCGCCCGCTATTGCCACGAGCACCCTCGCGACGCTCGCCGCCGCGACCGCTGCGCTCTTCAAAGCGCTTGCCGCCACGGGATTCACCGCCGCGGGTGCTACGCTCACCACGGCCCTCGCCGCCGCGACGCTCGTCACGGCCGCCGCGCTCGTCATCGCGACCGGAACGGTGGCGGTTGCCCGCACCACGCTTGCCGCTACGCGAGCCACGACCCTCGTCCTCGCGCTCAACACGGCGACGACCACCACGGTCCTCGTCCTCGCGGCGACGGCGATGTGTCTCGCCCTGGAACTGCCTGGCACGGCGCTCGGCACGGTTGCCGCGCGGGGCCTGCTCGACGGCACCAGCACCGCCGCGCTCCTCGGCAGCCATCTCGCGGGCCACGCTCTCCACGGCCTCGTCCACGCGAGCCTGAACGCCCTCGCGCACGCGGGTCTTGCCACCGCGCTTGGGACGGCTCGGGCGCTCGCCGTCGCCGCGGCGGTCGTCGCGACCGCGGTTGGAACGACCGGCCACATCGCCGTAGTCATCGCCGTTACGCTTGCCGTCACGACGTGCCTGCTCAAGCTTCTTCTTGCTCTTGGACTTGCCGCGCTTGGTCTTCTTCTTCACCTTAAAGGCTGCAGGGTCACGTTCGGGATCAACCGCGGGCGGGTTGGGACCCACATGCAGATCGCCGGCCTCGTAGATATCGGCGGTCTTGTCCATGAGCTTCTCGATCTCGTAGAACTCGTCCACGTCCTGCTCGGTCACAAACGTAATGGCCCAGCCCAGCTCGCCTGCGCGACCCGTACGGCCAATACGGTGGATGTAGTCGGTCGGCTCGGACGGCACGTCAAAGTTCACGACGTAGCGCACGTCGCTGATGTCGATGCCGCGGGCAAGCACGTCGGTTGCCACCAGCACGTCGACGGTACCGTCGCGGAAGGCCGAAAGGGCACGCTCGCGCTGGGCCTGGCTGCGGTTGCCGTGAATCGCGGCGGCCTTGATGCCCTTGCGCTCCAGACGACGGCAGCAGCTGTCGGCGCGGTGCTTGGTGCGCATAAAGACGATAGTGCGCTCCGGGCCTTCCTTTTTGAGGAACTCGGGCAGCAGGTTGTTCTTGGCCTCGATGGACACCGGGAACACAAACTGGTCGACGGTGTCGGCAGTCGACGTGGCGGGCGCGATCTCCACGCGGGCCGGGTCGCTCACCAGATCGGTGATCTCGCCCACGGCCTCCTCGTCGAGGGTCGCCGAGAACAGCAGTGTCTGGCGCTCTGCCGGCGTCTCGCGCACAATGCGGCGGACGGCGGGCAAAAAGCCCATGTCGAGCATGCGATCGGCCTCGTCGAGCACCAGGACCTTGACCTCGTCCAGGTGGCAGGCGCCCTGCTCGATCAGATCGACCAGACGGCCCGGCGTGGCGACCAGGATGTCGCAGCCGTACTTGAGAGCAGCGGTTTGCGGCTTGTAGCTCACGCCGCCCACGACGGTCACGGCAACATGGCCGGTGACGTCGGCGATCTTGCTCGCGACCTCGTCGATTTGCTGGGCAAGCTCGCGCGTAGGGGTGATGACGAGCATCACGGGGCCGCGGCCGTTGCCCTCGGGCTTCTTAGCACCGCGACGACGGTTGCGGCCACCGCGCTCGCGCACGGGTTTGGGAGGAGCGATGTGCTCCAGATTGTTCATGGTCGGCAGCAAAAAAGCGGCCGTCTTGCCGGTGCCGGTCTGGGCGGCGGCAAGCAAGTCGCGGCCTTCGAGCACCACAGGAATCGAGCCGGCCTGCACGGGCGTCGGCGCCGTGTAGCCCAGGTTCTCGATGGCACGAAGTATCTCGTCCGAAAGTCCCAGTTCGTCAAAGGCGGGCAGGCTCTCGGTAGCGGACTCGACGGCCTGGGCGGCACTGGCCTCATCGGCGGCATCGAAGGCAGCTTGGGTCATGGCCTCGCGGGTCTCGTCCAGAATCTCGGCGTCGGTGACGTCGGATACAGAATTACGCATATGTTGTTGTTCCTTATCTGCACGCGCAATGGGCGCGGCATGCGGCCGCGCAGGCGTGCTTGGTAGTGCGCTAATACATACAAAAACGGGTGCGCACAGAGAGGACGTTGCTCAGCACGCTGGCGATCGCTTTGGCAGCCCTATCACGCGCCGTCCAGACGCAGCAGCTCTAAGCGATGGAGCAGATTCGCCGCCGGTTAGTATACCCGCGCTTCGCATGCCCCCACGTAAACCACAGATGACGGGGCGGACGGGGCGGGTCTGGGCCGATTGTCTCAATCTGCAACAGCTGCTCAGCAAAAACCGGCCGAACCGTTACAGATCAAGACAGAACTCAGCCACGCAAAACAAAATCTCGATTTGTAACAGTTAGAGGTCATTTTCCCTGTTAGATGTTACAGGTTGAGATGTTTGACAGGGGCTGCCAACGATTGAGCAGCCACCCTCATCTGTATCGAAATGTCATACATTTCTTTCTGTACTGGACACCCCCAGGGGGTATGGGTGTATAGTATCGGCAGGTTAACAATTCCAACACCGAACTACAGAAAGGAGAAGCCATGGCTCAGGATAAGTTCGACGTGGGCGGCATGACGTGCGCCGCTTGCCAGGCGCATGTGGACCGCGCCGTGAGCAAGCTCGACGGCGTCCAAAGCGTCGCGGTCAACCTGCTCGCCGGCTCCATGTTGGTGGACCATGACCCCGCGCAGGTCTCCCCCGACGACATCTGCACTGCCGTCGATCGCGCGGGCTACTCGGCCTCGCCCGTCAGCACGGGCACCGATGTCGCCAACTCAAGCGGCAACGCGCAAGCCAGATCCGGCGCCACCCATATGGAGTCGCCCACCAAAAAGCTGGAGACCACTGCCTCCGCTATGCGCACCCGTCTCATCATCTCAATCATCTTTCTCATTCCGCTGTTCTACATAGGCATGGGACACATGCTCGGCTGGCCGCTGCCCGGTATCTTCACGGACCACATCCACAGCATGACGCTTGCCCTCACCGAGCTCGTCTTGCTCATCCCCATCGTCTACGTCAACGACGTGTACTTTATCAACGGCTTCAAATCACTCGTGCACGGCGCGCCCACCATGGACGCTCTCATCGCCGTCGGCGCCACCGCGTCGATCGCCTGGTCGCTCTACGCTATGTTCATCATGGCCGACCAGCTGGCCGCCGGGCAGGTCCACGAGGCTATGATGACGGGCATGGACAACCTGTACTTTGAAAGCGCAGGCACCATCCTGTCGCTCGTCACCGTGGGCAAATACCTCGAGACGCGCAGCAAATCCAAGACCGGCGGCGCTATCGAGGCGCTGATCGACCTGGCGCCCAAGACCGCGACCATTGTGGCCGACGACGGCACCGAGACCGCTGTGGACGTCGACGCCATTCTACCCGGCCAGGTTCTGCGTGTGCGCCCAGGCGAGTCTATCCCCGTCGACGGCGTGGTGCTCGAGGGCGCGTCGGCCGTAGACGAGAGTGCGCTCACCGGCGAGTCCATCCCCGTGGAAAAGACCGCCGGCGACACCGTCAACGCCGCCACGGTCAACCGCACCGGATCGTTTACCTTCCGCGCCACGCGCGTGGGCGCCGACACGTCGCTTGCCAAGATCATCCAGCTCGTCGAGGATGCCAACGCCACCAAGGCGCCCATTGCTCGACTGGCCGACAAGGTCGCCGGCGTGTTTGTGCCCGTGGTGTTTGCGATCTCGGCCGTGACCTTCGTGGCGTGGATGGCGCTGACCGGCAGCGTGAACGAGGCGCTCACCTCCGCCGTGGCCGTGTTGGTGATCAGCTGCCCGTGCGCGCTGGGCCTGGCCACGCCCGTCGCCATCATGGTGGGCACCGGCAAGGGCGCCGAAATGGGCATCCTGTTTAAGAGCGCCGAGGCGCTGGAGAACCTGCGCAGCGTGGGCACCGTGGTGCTCGACAAGACGGGCACGGTCACCCGCGGCAAGCCGGCCGTGACCGATATCGTGGTGGCTACGCGCGCCGACGGCTCGCCCGCCATGAGTGAAAAGGCGTTACTGAAGCTCGCTGCCGCGCTGGAGCGCTCGAGCGAGCACCCGCTGGCCGAAGCGATTATGGCCGAGTGCGAGACGCGCGGAATCGTCGCGCGCATGGTCAAGGACTTTGCCGCCGTGCCCGGACGAGGCGTTACGGCACGCGAGGGGCAGAATACCATCGCAGCCGGCAACGTTCGTCTGATGAACGAGTTGGGTGCTGCCGTGCCTACGGACCTTGCCGAGCAATTTGCCACCGAGGGCAAAACGCCGCTGTTCTTTGCCAAGAACGGCGAGCTCGTCGGCACCATCGCCGTGGCCGACGAGGTCAAAGAGACGAGCGCCGGGGCCATCGCCGCACTGCGTTCGCTCGGCGTCGATGTGCGCATGCTCACCGGCGACAACCACGTGACGGCCGAGGCCATCGCCCGCCGCGTGGGGCTGAGCAGCGAACAGGTCATCGCCGACGTTCTTCCTGCCGACAAGGAACGCCACGTGCG
>DBGFLF010000005.1:0-5129 GCA_048528725.1 Collinsella sp. | reverse complement strand
GGCAAAGACCAAGTTGTCGATAAACTGGCCAACACCCGTGGACACATAAGAGCGGAAGGCAAAGCTCGCAAAGTTATTCTTTTTGAACATACGACCGAGCGACTGGTTGAGTGTGGAGTTAACCACGGCAGAAACGAGCATTGCCAGCGAAGAGCCCAGCACCACGTACCAGGTGCCGCCGATGGTGGCGTTAAGGGCGGTGTTGACCTCGATCATACCCGTGTCGTAGTAGGCGCCCCACATGCCGGGCGTGAGCGAGCATGCCCAAAAGCACAGACTCACGGCCAGATTGACCAGCAGCGCGAGGATAGAGATTTTGATGGATGCCTTGGCGCCAAAGCGCTTGCAGATCATGTCCTGGCACAAAAACGAAACCCAGCTCACCACAAAGCCGCAATCGAGTGCCAGATACGGCAGGCTGATAAGCTCTTTGTTGGCCAGCAGGTTCATCATGATGACACTCACGAAAAACAGCGAAACCGTTGCCGCGGGAATGCTCCGCAACAGGACCTTGTAGTCCTCCATGACCTTCTTGATCATTATGTACTCCTTTGGTTTTAGGTTTAACGAGCAGGATATCGGACCCGAACTGCTCGGACGTCACGGTCTTGAGACGACGATGGGTATAATAGCCGCTCACACGGCATCAGGCAAGCAAACGGCGCGGCAGCCCCACAGGGCCACCGCGCCGATGCATTAAAAGGCTACGTTGCCAAACTCCGACAGGATAAGATCGGGGTTGTGATCGGTTGCCCAATCCACGTTCCACGGGCTCGTGAACAGCAGCAGCTTACCGCCGCGCATGTCCTCGACGCGCAGCGTGTCACGCGTGAGCGAAAGGCCCGGGATATCAATGGTATCGGGGTCGTTCTGAATCCAGCGGATGTCCGTATAGGGCAGCGGCTGGCGACGGACCTCAACACGATACTCGGCCTTGAGGCGGCGCTCGAGTACCTCAAACTGCAGCACACCGACCACGCCCACGATAACGCTCTCCATGCCGGCACCCAGCTCGCGGAAGATCTGGATGGCACCCTCCTGGGCAAGCTCCTCCATACCCTTGACGAACTGCTTGCGCTTGAGCGTGTCGACCTGCGTGATGCGGGCGAACATCTCGGGCGCGAACGTCGGGATCTGCGGATACTGCACGTGGCGCTTGCCGGAGCACACGGTGTCGCCGATGCTAAAGATACCCGGGTCGAACAGGCCCACGATATCGCCCGCGTACGCCTCGTCCACGATGGCGCGGTCATCGGCCATCATCGACGTGCCCGTTGCAAGCTTGAGTTTACGGTTGCCCTGCACGTGGAAGGCGTCCATGCCACGCTCGAACTTGCCCGAGCAAATGCGCACAAAGGCGATACGGTCTCGGTGGTTCTTGTCCATATTGGCCTGGATCTTAAACACAAAGCCGCTAAAGTCGTCGCGGCAGGGATCGACCGGCTCACTGGTGAGCGTATCGGTATAGGCGCGCGGCGTCGGGGCCAGGCGCAGGAACTCCTTGAGGAAGGGCTCCACACCAAAGTTGGTGAGCGCCGAGCCAAAGAACGCCGGGCTCAGCTTGCCGCAGGCCACAGCATCCAAGTCGAGCTCGTCGCCGGCGCCATCGAGCAGCTCGATGTCGTCCATCAGGTTCTTGTGGTTCTCCTCGCCGATGAGCTCGTCCATGGAAGGATCGCCCAGCTCGGCCTCGACCTCGGCGACCTTCTTGGTGGCGTTGGCGTGACCGTCGCCCTCAAAGGCAATGACGCGACGGGTCTGACGGTCGAACACGCCGCGGAAGTTGCGACCACTGCCGATCGGCCAGTTCATGGGATACGTATTGATACCCAGGACGTTCTCGATCTCTTCCATGAGCTCAAACGGATCGCGAGCCTCGTGGTCGAGCTTATTCACAAAGGTGAAGATGGGAATGTGGCGCAGCGTACAGACCTTAAAGAGCTTTTTGGTCTGGGCCTCGACGCCCTTAGCGCCGTCGATGACCATGACTGCGGCGTCGGCGGCCATAAGGGTACGGTAGGTATCCTCCGAGAAGTCCTGGTGGCCGGGGGTATCGAGGATGTTGACGCAGGCGCCATTATAGGTGAACTGCAGCACCGAGGAGGTAACGGAAATGCCGCGCTCCTTCTCGATGTCCATCCAGTCCGAGACGGCGTGCTTGGCCGAGCTCTTGCCCTTGACCGAACCGGCAGTCTGGATGCTGCCGGTATAGAGCAGCAGCTTCTCGGTAAGCGTGGTCTTACCGGCGTCCGGGTGGCTGATGATCGCGAATGTGCGGCGCGACGAGATTTCATCCGACAGGCTTGCCATGCGGATCCTTTCTTGCATTGAGTGCATTACGTCGTTGTAACCGCATTATTGTAGCCGCGAAATCCCGCCCTAGGGCGCCTATCAGGACAAATTCATCAGTTGGGGCCTGGGTAGCCGGGCCAATCGGTATTTACCTCTTGCGTAACTGTGCATAGTGTATATATACTGTGCTTACCGGTTATATACACGTGTAGCCCAACAGCTAAGGAGCCGCTGTGGACATCATCCTATCCAATTCGAGCGATAAGCCCATCTACGAGCAGATAACCTCGCAGGTCAAAGCTCAGATCTTATCGGGCGCACTTACTGCGGGAGCCAAACTCCCCAGCATCCGTGCACTCGCGAGCGACCTGGGCGTGAGCGTCATCACCACCAAGCGCGCCTATGCCGATCTGGAGCAGCTCGGCTTTATCTGCACCGTGCAGGGCAAGGGCTGTTTTGTCGCCGAGGGCAACCAGGAGCTCTTGCGCGAAAACCAGCTCTGCCATATCGAAGAGCTGCTTGCGAAAGCGGCAAGCCAAGCCGAAACCCTGGGTGTCACGCGCGACAAGCTGCACGAGATGCTCGACCTGGTAGCCCCCGAAACCATGCAGTAGCCATCTGCAAGAAAGGCTATACCATGCAAAACTTGCTAGAACTCAAAGGTGTTTCACGCCGCGTGAGCGGCCGTTTTTCGTTGCGCGACGTCACACTTGCCGTGGAGCCCGGCCAGATCGTCGGCTTTGTGGGCGCAAACGGCGCCGGCAAGACAACGACCATTCGAGCCGCTCTCGGGCTAATAAAGCTTGATGCCGGCGAAGTGCACCTGTTTGGGCAGCACTGTGGCGCCGACGCGCCCGATGAGACACAGCGCTGCCTGCGCTCCCGCGTCGGTCTCGTCCTGGACACATGCCCCTTCCCTTCAACGCTCAAGGCGGGCCAGATCGAGGCACTCGTAGGCCCGGCGTACCCCACCTGGAGCCACGACACCTTCGCCAGCCTCATCGACCGATTTGGCTTGGATCCCAAGGCAAAGGTCAAGGACCTCTCCCGCGGCATGGGCATGAAGCTGCAGCTTGCCTGCGCGCTCAGCCACCAGGCCAAGCTGCTCGTTTTGGACGAAGCCACCGCGGGCCTCGATCCCATGGCACGCGAGGAGCTGCTCGATGAGCTGCTCGCCTTTGTTTCCGACGGCCTGCACAGCGTGCTGCTCTCGAGCCATATTACGTCCGACCTCGATCGCGCCGCCGACCGCGTCATCTGCATCGATAACGGCTCGATTATTTTTGACCTGCCGCGCGAGGACATTACTGACCGCGCCGGCATCGCCCACTGTACCCAAGCACAGGCCGCCGAGCTTATGGCTTGCGTCGAAGGCGCCCGTGCCGTCCACCACGCCTATAGCGTGGACGTGCTCGTGCCCAACCGTCGCGAAACGCTCGAAGCCTTTCCCGAGATTCCCTGCGATCGGGCAACCATTGATGACTATCTGCGCCTCATGCTGAAAGGGGCTTCGAAATGAAACGCGCCTTTATGTCCGAGCTCGCCATCGTTCGCACGCTCACCCCGAGCATCGCGGGCGTCGGCCTGTTCATCTTCGTCGTGCTAACCCTTGCCAACGCGTCGGATGGCGATTCCGGCATGAGCGCCGGCGCCTGCGCGGTCAGCGCCATGTCGCCCATCATGGTCATGAGCTCGCTGGCCGGCTTCGACAATCAAAACGGATGGGAGCGCTATCGGGCAACGCTGCCTCTCACGCGCAAAGACATTATTTGCGCACGCTACCTGTGCATCGTTGTCTTCTCGGCCATCATGGCCTGCGCCGCCGTGCTTTTGAACATCATCGCCCTTCCGTTCTTCAACAGCGCGGGCGTGGCCTCGACAGGACAAACCATCTTTGAGATCGCAATTGCCTCGGCAGCATCGATGCTCATCTCCCTCATGATGGTGTTCTTGGCACAGCCGCTGTTCTTCCGATTTGGACACATGGAGGCACTGCGCCTATCCGTTGGCCTGTTTGCCCTACTCGGATGCCTTACCATGGCAGCGCTGAGCTCCTCCAACCCCATCAGCAACTGGCTTATGTCGATTGCCGGGGCGAATCCCGATCCTGCCGTCCTTGGCTGTCTGTGTGCAGGAATTGCCGTACTGGCGCTCGCACTATGTGTAATCAGCTGCGCTGTCAGCACCAAGGTTTATCGAGCACGCGATCTGTAATCGACGGCTAAAAAAGCTTAGGTGGTACCCCGCTTTTTTTTTCAATGTAACGAGGCGGCATAGCGTCACCACCGCCCTTCACAGCAGGCCGTCTAGTTCTTGGCAACCAAAAAGACACCGTCAGCATATCGAAGGTGAATACTTTTCCGAGAAGTGAACGAGTAAAAACAGTGCCCTGTAGCATCGACATTTTTAAGGACTCAATTCCTGCGGTTTTTGTCTAAGAATCCTGCAGTTTTGTTCGTAAAAAGTGTGTATGTTCCAGGGGTCCAGATTTACTCGTTCACTTCGCGGAAAACCATTCACCTTCGATTCGAGCCTTAACCAAATGCCCTCTCGAACTATGGCCCCTGTCTCACCACAGCGATACCAAAGCTTCATGGCGGGGCGGTATCATCGGACGAGCGCCGTAAATCTGGCGCGGTCGTTCTTTGGGGAGGCATTTCACCCGTGTCGTGGGTCGCAGCAGCATTTGTGTCGGCTTTCTTTGCCGGCGTCACATCTGTCCTGGCCAAATGCGGCATCAAGCAGACCGACTCCGATGTCGCGACGGCCATTCGCACCTGCGTGGTGCTCGTTTTCGCCTGGGCAATGGCGGGCATTTCTGGATCCATTGGAACCAT
>DBGFLF010000004.1:0-2652 GCA_048528725.1 Collinsella sp. | reverse complement strand
AGAACCTGTACCAAGAGCTGCTGGCCGAGGATCGCGCTCGCGAGGAGGCACAGGCTGCCGAGGCGGCCGCCAAGGTCGCCGCCGCTCAGGCTGCCGCCGGTGTACTTGCCGAGGATGCGGACGCTGCTGAGGCCGTCGAGGCCGACTCCGTCGAGGAGTAGCCATGCCAGAGGGTTCCGTCCGCAACTTCGATGAGATCTCGGATCGCCTGGACCAGATCATCGCCACCGTTCGCTCCAAGGATACGTCCTTGGAGCGTTCGCTCGATTTGTTTGATGAGGCGATTGAGCTGGGCTCCCGTGCGGTCGATATGGTCGACAAGTTTGAGCTGACGCCGCGTGAGGCCGACAAGCTCGAGCAGGAATACGATGAGGATGCGGCAAACGAGTCCCAAGATAGACAGACTGCATCCCCGGATACGAATGGTTGATGGCATTCATGAAACGCGTGCGTCTCGATGACGAACTGATTTCACAGGGCATCTGCGCCGATCGCGCGGATGCCCTTCGCACTCTTATGGCCGGCTTGGTTTCGAGTGGCGGTGAGCGTTTGACCTCCCCGGGGCTCAAGGTGACGTCGGGCCTGCCGCTGCACGTTAAGGGGCGCATTCCGTACGTTGGGCGCGGCGGGCTCAAGCTCGAGGGCGCGCTCGATGCGTTTGGGATCGATCCGACGGACCTTGCTTGCCTCGATGTGGGCTGCTCCACGGGCGGCTTTACTGATTGCCTGCTCAAGCGCGGCGCCGCGACCGTTGTCTCGGTCGACGTGGGCCGTGCCCAGTTTGACTGGTCGCTGCGCCAAGACGATCGCGTGACGCTCCACGAGCGCACGAATGTGACGCAGTTGCCCGAGCTCGGCTACGGCGGCGCTATCGACCTGGCCGTGTGCGATGTGTCATTTACGAGTATCGCGAATATCATCGACGCCGTGCTGGCGTGCCTGAAGCCTTCAGGTTCGTTTTGCACGCTCGTAAAGCCGCAGTTTGAGGCTCCGGCTGCGTTGGTGGGCGAGGGCGGTATCGTGACCGACCCTGTCGTGCGTGTCGACACGCTTGTTGCGGTAATCGAGTTGTTTGCCGCGAAGGGCCTCTTCCCGGTCGACGTGTGCGTGTCGCCCATTCATGGCGCCAAGGGCAACGTCGAGTTTTTCCTGTACGGCACGAGATTTGCCCCCGGCGAGCGCGCCGATGACGAGTTGCAATCCCAGGTATCGGCTTTGAGCGAGAAAGCGGCAACGCTATGAAGGTCTTTCTGGTTCCCAATTACTACAAGCAAGAGGCGGTCGAGAGCGGTCTGATGCTCGAGCTTTGGCTTTCGCGCCAAGGCTATGAGGTCGCATGGGCTGCCGACCAGCGCTCCAAGATTCAGAGCACGCCTGATGTTGACGATGCCGACCTGGTCATTACGCTCGGCGGCGACGGCACGTTGCTGCGCGCCGCCCGTATCCTCAATTACCGCGAGATTCCCATTTTGGGGCTTTCCTATGGTCACCTGGGCTTTTTGACGGCGGCCAGTCCCGAGGAACGCGATATTTTGCAGGTTGTGAGCGATGCCCTGTCCGGTGAGCTCCACGTAAGCCGCCGCGCCACCATCGCCGCGGATATCGTCTCGGTGCGCGATGACGGCACGAAGGACGTCGTGCGCACGTTTGCTCTCAACGATATGGCGCTCACGCGCGGGCCCCTGTCCGATATGGTCGAGTTTGACATCACGGTGTCCGGCCATCATATCGATCGCCTGCGCGGTGACGGTGTCGTCGTGTCGACGGCGACTGGCTCCACCGGCTACGCGCTTTCTGCCGGCGGCCCTATCGTGAGCCCCGATTACACGGGCATGGTTTGCGTGCCCATCGCTCCGCATACCATTCAGGCTCGAGCCTTCTTGACCTCGCCAAGCGATGTCGTCGAGATCTTTATGTCCGATGACCGCCCGAGCGTGCCGGCCATCGCCATCGACGGACAGTTTATCACCTGCGACGGCACGGTCGAGAGCGTGGCCGTGCGCCGCGGTCCCGGCGATGTGCTGCTGCTGGACTACGGCCCCGAGAGCTTCTACAACTCGGTGAGCCGCGTGTTCTACGGAGTGCGTCATGATCGATGAGCTGCAGGTTTCCAACATTGCGCTCATTCGCGAGGCGACGTTGGTGCCAAGCGCGGGTCTAACGGTTCTGACCGGCGAGACCGGTGCCGGTAAGACCGCACTACTCTCGGCGCTCAAGCTCATTTTGGGCGAGCGCGCGGATTCGTCGACGGTGCGCGAGGGCGAGGCGCTTGCCAGCGTCGAGGCGCGCCTGTTCGACGGACCGCACGACACGGAGGGCTTTACCGTACAGCGCAGCCTTTCTGCCGAGGGCCGCAGCCGCGTAAAAATAGACGGCCGCATCGCCAGCGTGCGCGAGCTTTCGGAGCGCGTCGGCGTGATGATGGACCTGTGCGGTCAGCACGAGCATCAGCGCTTGCTCGATCCGGCGCACCATGTTGCCATGGTCGATGCCTGGGCTGGGCGCGCGGCACTCGAGGCGCTGGAAAAGTACCGTGTCTGCTTCAAGGCGTCGCGTGCGGCTGCTAAAGAGGTCCGTCGCGTTGAAGAGGCCTCGCGTGCGCAGGGGAGTCGCATCGAGGAGGCGCGCTTCGCCCTGGAGCGCATCGCCGAG
>DBGFLF010000003.1:0-3671 GCA_048528725.1 Collinsella sp. | reverse complement strand
AAAGCGAGAAGTGTAGATGAGTATCAAGCGTTTGGCACTTTGCCGCAGTCAGGGCCGTCTGTTTGTGCTGCTTCGTTTTGCCGGTCAGGATGTCGCCGCGCTTATTGAACGGGAGGGTTCTCAAGCGTTTGCCCACGCGACAACGAGCGGTTCTTGTGTGCCGTCGCTGGTGCTCCCAGTCGATCATGGCCGTGTGTTGGCGCTTTGCCCTTCCGTTTCCGATTACGAGCGCGAGCTCGCCGTCTTGGTGCTTCCGTTTTTGGATGGCTCTGCGATCGACGCTGCATTTGTGTCCGGTGGCCAAAAGCTTGGCGCCATTCGCCTCGATAGCCGCGTGGACAAGCTGGAATCTAAGATTAACTACAAAGCAAAGCCTGCGCTGTGCGCGCTTATCCGCGATGCGCAGCGTGGCGAATGCTGCGGTCGCTACGAGATCGATGCCATTCGCTATTTGCCGACAGACGCCGGCGCGGTGTGGCGCTATGAGGTTACCTGGGCGGGAGACCCCCAGTGCGCACCTGAGCTCCAGATCTTCGATACGCATATGAATGCCATCGATGCCACCGTGCATGTGTTTGAATCGCAGATCGATGTGCCGCAGCAGAACGGATGCCGCGTCAATAAAACGTATTTGAGCGTTGAGATGCCCCAGGATATACGTGATTTTGTCGCGATTGCAATCGACCCCGCGGGGCAGATCCAGAGCGGTTTTTGCGCCATGGATGGTCGCCTGTACAACGGCATGGTCGATGACAGTTGGAACCGCATGAAGGACGCGCGTGCGGACGACGCAGCTTATCGACGTTGGTTTGAGCAACATCGCGCAAAGCCGGGCGATTTGGCGTGCCAACGTGTCGCTTCGGCGGCCTTTGCCTATAGACCGCTCGTGAGCATTGTGGTGCCGTGCTATAAAACTGATCGGGTCTACCTGCGCGAGCTGCTGGACTCGGTGCTAGCTCAGAGCTATGGCAACTGGGAATTGCTGCTTATGGACGCCTCGCCCGAATGGGATGCGGTGGCCAATCTTGCGGCTGCCGCCAATGACGAGCGGGTTTGTCGTATTGAGCTGCCTGGCAACGGCGGCATTGTGCTCAACACCAACGCTGGTATTCAGCAGGCGACTGGAGACTACATCGCGTTCTTGGACCATGACGACATTCTGGAACCGGACGCGTTATTCCAGTATGTTTCCGCGCTGAATAAGGCGGCCGAGGGCGAGCGCCCCCAGGTCCTGTTCTGCGACGAGGACGTGTTTCAGAAAACGGGGGAGTGGGGTCAGCCGGTCTTTAAGACCAAGCTCAACGCCGATCTGCTCTATAGTCATAACTGTGTGACGCATTTCCTGATGGTGGAGAAGGCGCTCATCGATTACATTGGCACGTCCCCAGAAGATGTTGCGGGTGCCCAGGACTACGACCTTACGCTTCGCTGCCTTGCGGCGGGCGCGCGGTTTGAGCATGTTGCGCACGTGCTGTATCACTGGCGCGTTCATCCGGGATCGACCGCCGATGGTTCTGCCGATAGCAAGCCGTATGCTATTGAAGCCGGGCGCCTTGCGCTTCAGCGCCACTTTAACGCACTGGGCATTTGCGGAACGGTCGAGGAGACCGAGACGCCGTTTGTCTACCGCATGCGCTATGCGCTGCCGGAGCCTGCGCCGCTGGTGAGCATCGTGATTCCCACCAAGGATCACGTTGAGACGCTCGATGCCTGTGTGGCGTCGATCGCTCAGAAGGCCACGTATACCAACTACGAGATCGTCTTGGTGGAGAACAACAGCGAAGCCCCGGAGACGTTTGCGTATTACGAAACCCTGCCGGAGCGCGTGGCTGCAGCATCCGAAGGTAAGGGCACCGCGCGCGTTGTGTACTGGCCGGGCGAGTTCAATTACTCTCAGATCGTCAATTTTGGTGTGGAGCACGCCAGGGGCGACTACCTGTTGCTGCTCAACAACGATACCGAGGTCATAAGCTCCGATTTTATCGAAGAGATGATGGGGTATCTGCAGCGTCCCGATGCGGGCGTGGTGGGCGCCAAGCTCTATTTTGCCGACCATCTGGTGCAGCACGCTGGCATTTTGGTCGGTGTGCGCGGCGCACTTGCCCATGCCAACCAAGACTTCTCGGCAAAGCGCGAGGGCTATCTTGCTCGTGCTGTGCGCCCGGGCAACTTTAGCGCCGTGACGGGTGCCTGTCAGATGGTGCGACGCGACGTATTTGAGCAGGTCGGAGGCTACAACGAGGAATTCGCCGTTGGCTTTAACGACGCAGACTTTTGCCTGCGCGTATGGGAGGCGGGCTACCGCACCATCTATACGCCCTATGCCGAGCTGTATCACTACGAGTTCACCTCGCGCGGCAGGGAAGAGGCCAACGAGGAAAAGTTGCGCCGCTGGAAGCGCGAACAGGCACTGTTCATGCAACGCTGGCCTGAGTTCTTCTTGACGGGCGATTCATGGTTGGGGCCGAACTTGTCCTCCGACAGTGAGTACTTCTCGTTTTAGTGCGAAGTAATGCCAAGTTCCGGCAAAGTATACTCAAGAGCTGCAAGGGCGGTGGGGTTCAAGTACTCCTCGTTCAAGCAGCTCTTGTCATATCGAAAACGTGCCTCAAGATTTTTACAGGTGGTTGTATTAAATCGGTTCGCTCATGCGCTCAGTTTGCCTTAGAAGCTATTTGGCGTAACGGTTGGGGTTCGGCGACTCATATTTAAATTGCAGTCACAAAGACACCTTTTATCGATTTCCCGTTGAAATACTGAATTGATAGTTTAAAAATAACTTAAGAGAGCCTTAAATCTCGGAGAAAGGATGTCGTATGAAAAACCTTCGAGAAAGATGGCGCGGACTAACAGTGCTGGGAGTTGTTGTATTTGCCGCTGTCTGCATGACGGTTGCCCCGGCGCCCTCATTTGCTGATATTGCTGGCGGTGGCGGAGGCGGTGGACCGATTACGGAATGGTGTTCCGACGGTCGTCCGAAGACTGGACTCGTTCGGTGCGAGGACGGCAACCTTCGCTATTTCGATCCCGAAACTGGCGCCATGGTCACGAACCAGTGGCATAACGAATACGAAGCTGTCTGGTACTATTTTGGCGCTGACGGGATCGCGGTGTCGGGCTGGCAGTCTATCGGTGGGGACAAGTATTACTTCTACCCCGAAAGCCATGATATGGCATACGGCCGAGTTCAGATTGACGGCAAGAACTACTTCCTGAACACCCCTGGTGCCAACGCCGATGGCCGCATGCAGCATAGCGGCTGGCTCTATGACTCCATCTATGGAAAGTGGTTCTATGCGACCTCCAGTGGCGAACTGCTGACCGGTTGGCATAATATCGGTGGAACTTGGTATTATTTCGACGAGTATGGTGTCATGCTGACCGGCTGGATCAACGTTTCGGGGACGTGGTACTACGCCAACGCTTCCGGTGCGATGGCCACTGGCTGGCTCAACATCGGCGGTACGTGGTACTACCTCGACGGTTCGGGCGCCATGGTCGCTAACAGCTGGCGCAGCCTCGGCGGCTCCTGGTACTGGTTCGGCGACTCCGGTGCAATGGCCACTGGCTGGTTCTTGGCAGGCGGCTCTTGGTACTATGCGAGCGGTTCGGGCGCCATGGCAACCGGCTGGCTCAGCAATGGCGGCACGTGGTATTGGCTCGGAGGTTCG
>DBGFLF010000002.1:0-2369 GCA_048528725.1 Collinsella sp. | reverse complement strand
GGATAGGCCGCTGGAGCAGATGTTTCGTCTGCACGGTGTGCGGGGTTGGCGACTGTTCTTCGCCCATACCTGGCGCGAAGTCCTGCCGTTTGTGCTTTCGTGCGCCCGCGCCGTGATCGGCATGAGCTGGAAGGCCGGCGTGGCGGCGGAGTTGATTGGCATGGCGGCTGGTACCGTGGGCGAGCGCATCTATCAGGCGAAGCTGCTCATTGAGACGGCTGACCTGCTGGCGTGGACCGTGTTGGTCGTGGCGGCATCGTGGGCATGCGAGCGCGTGCTGATGTGGCTGCTGCGGGCTTCGGGTTCCGTGGCATGGCGTGTTGCCGTGCGGACGCATGGACATGGACTGCGCGGGCGTGCGGGGGCCGCGAGCGATGGCGCTTCGGCGGAGCTTGCGCTTGCCGTGGGCGATCGCACGCCCTGGGCGCCGGCGCTGGACGGTCTGGTGCTTCGTGTGCCCACCGGCGGGCGTACCTGCGTGATGGGCGCCTCGGGGGTGGGCAAGTCGACGTTGCTCGCGCTAGCGGCGGGGGAGTGCGCACCGTGCCCGATGGTGTTTCAGGATGTGCGCCTGGTAGAGGACGCTTCTGCTCTGGATAACGTGCTGGTGTGCGCCGACGCGCGCGTGGACGCCTCGAGTGCCGCAGCCCTGTTGCGCCTGCTGGTGCCGGGGGTCGATGTACATGCTCGTGTGGCCGAGCTCTCGGGCGGGCAGCGCCGTCGCGTCGAGATTGCCCGAGCCCTGCTGTGCCCAGGCGACGCGGCGATTCTGGACGAGCCCTTTACCGGTTTAGATACCGCTGCGCGCGATGCATGCGCCGAGGTCGTGCTCGACTTGCTCGACGGCCGCATGCTGTTGCTTGCCACGCACGATGCCGCTGACGCTCGGGCCCTCAATATCTCGGATATCATCACGCTCTAAATACTACTTAGCAACAAAATGATCCGTATTTCTCCGTCCCCATGGGGTCGGGTATGGTATTCTATCTGCGGGGGTAATACTTAAGAATACAGAGTAATACCAACGCCGTAGAAACAAACTCCAGATGCGGGCCAATCGGGTTGCCTTCACAGCCCGTCGCCCAGCCGCGTGGCCCGCATCTATCCACACCACCGTCGTTTCAAAAAGGAAGCGCCATGGCAGAACACATGACCCCGGTTGTCGCGAAGGTCTTGCCCGAGGAAAAGGCGGCCTTCGCGGCGGCAACCCAGCTCGTGGGTACCACGCCGTCCAACGCCATCCGCATGTTCATCGCCGCGTTCAATCGCTGCGGCACCTTTCCGTTCGACATTTCGCCCAGCGGGGCCTTTGGCGCTGCGCCCGATTCTCATCAATAAGTGATCCGTTTTCCTCCGTCCCCATGGGATCAGCTCTCTGCCGAGTTGTGGTAGAACTAGGGAACGGTTTTGAGGAGGTTGGCATGCTCAATGCGCTGGTTTGGGCACTTGCCTGTTTTGGCGTTGTCGCTGCCGATATAGCCCTGAGCGTGGTTCTGTTTTCGGTTCTCGATGCCCTGTCGGTGCTGACGGGCTATCCGATCGACAATCTCGATATCCAATGGTTCCAGGCTGCCGCTCAGACGGCGTCGTTTTTGATGGCGCTGCTGTGGTGGCGTTATCTGTGGCCGCGCTCGTTTATGGCGCGCTGGCAGGGCGAGCGCCCGCTTGGCGGGGGAGCGCGTGGGGCGTGGAAACGCATCGCCTGCGTTATCGTGATTGGCCTGGCCCTGCAGGTGGTCGTTGGCTACGTGACCGACGCCGTGCTGTCGCTGTTGCCCGACGCCGCGGCCGACTACAGCGAGCTTGTCGAGGAAACAGGCATGGGCGACACCAGCTATCTCGCCGTCCTGACTACGGTGCTCGGCGCCCCATTTTGTGAAGAGCTGCTGGTGCGCGGCATCATTTTTGAGTTTTCGCTCCGAGCGTTTAACCCGCAGTGCCGTCCGCTCTGGAAACGCCGGCGTCGCGCGCGGGCGCAAGACGGCGCCATAGTGCCCTGGGCGGCCCCGAGTACCTGGGGCGTCGCCGCGGCAATCGTACTGCAGGCGGCGGTCTTCGGCTTTATGCATATGAACTGGGTGCAGGGCTGCTACGCCGGCGCCGCCGGTCTGGTCTTTGGCTGGGTGCTCGTGACCACTGGAAAGCTCCGCTACACGATCCTGCTGCACTTTGCCTTTAATGCCGGGTCGTATCTCATGACGTTGCTCTGGTTTGTGAACACGCCGTTCGACGTGGCAATTACGGTCGCTATCGCCGGCGTCATCCTCGTTGAGGCAATGCGCTCGCTGCGCCACGCGTGTGGGATGGACGCAGCGAGCGCACCGCTGCCCTAGTTGCGGCGACCGCCGCCGTTGGCGCCCTGCCGCCCC
>DBGFLF010000001.1:0-2147 GCA_048528725.1 Collinsella sp. | reverse complement strand
AAGCCCTTGCCCTGCTGATCCTTGCCAGCCTCGATGTACTCGCGAACGCCCTTGGCGAAGACGAGCTGCAGGTCGGTGTTGACGTTGATCTTGGAGATACCCAGGGAGATGGCCTTCTTGATCTGATCCTCGGGGATGCCGGTACCACCGTGCAGAACGAGGGGCAGGTCGCCGGTCTGAGCCTTGATCTCGCCCAGACGCTCGAAGGAAAGGCCAGCCCAGTCGGCGGGATACACGCCGTGGATGTTGCCGATACCGCATGCGAGGAAGTCGACGCCCAGGTCAGCAATCTGCTTGCACTCAGCAGGATCAGCGAGCTCGCCGCTGGAGGTCACGCCGTCCTCGGTGCCGCCGATGCCGCCGACCTCGGCCTCGATGGACATGCCCTTGGAGTGGGCAAGCTCAACGAGCTCCTTGGTGCGGTCGAGGTTAAGCTGGAAGGTCTCCTCGTGAGAGCCGTCATACATGATGGACGTGAAGCCGGCCTCGATGCACTTGAAGCAGTCCTCGTAAGAACCGTGATCGAGGTGAAGGGCGACGGGAACGGTAACGCCCGTGGCCTCGACGGCAGCCTTGACCATGTCGGCGCAGACCTTGAAACCGCCCATCCACTTAGCGGCACCAGCGGTGCACTGAAGGATCAGTGGAGACTTGGCCTCCTCGGCGGCCTGGAGAATAGCCAGGGTCCACTCGAGGTTGTTGGTGTTGAAGGCACCGAGAGCGTACTTGCCGGCCTCGGCCTTCTTGAGCATGTCTGCTGCGTTGACGAGCATAAAAGAAACCTCCTGTAAGGTTGCTCCGATAACGCCTGAGATTTTACCACGACATACCCGAGCATAAACGTTCGTTTGTTCACGAATACCATCCGATTGGACAAATTTTGACCGTTTGCCCCACAGAATCGACCCACTGGGGAAAATAGCTTGACGATTGAGCGGTCTTCGTGGTTCGAAAGACGGCTTCGAGCCTACATCTGCATAAACGGATTCTGCATAAGTTCGCGCGCCATCGTGGTCGAATCGCCATGGCCCGTCAAGCAAACGGTATCGGGCGGAAGCGTCTTGGCAAGTTTGGAGAGCGAGCGCATAATCGCCGCCTCGTCACCGCCGGAAAGATCGGTACGACCGTGGCTGCCCGGGAAAAGCGTGTCGCCCACAAAGGCGATGTTCCCCTGCTCGGTCGCGGCGAACAGGACGATGCCGCCCGGCGTATGCCCCGGCGTCTCGATCACCTGCAGACAGACGTCGCCCACCTCGATTGTATCGCCCTCGGCAAGCAAGCGCGTCGGCTCACCCGGATCGGGCGTCTCGATACCCCACATGGCGCGCTGCTCCTCGATATTTGGGCGAGGTACCGTCACGTCCTTAGCGCACAACTCATATAGTGCGCCGTCGCCAACAACAGCTCGAACCCCGGCGACCCCGCCAACATGGTCGGCATGACCGTGCGTGCAGACAGAGCCGAGTACGCGAACCTCGGGACGCGCGGTGCGGATATGCTCCACAAGACGCTCGCCCTCCCACGCCGGATCGACGATTAAGCACTCGTCATTCGAAATCACGGCGTAACTGTTGGTCTGAATCGGGCCGTTGACGAGCGCCTCAATCGAAGCCACGCCTCGGGGTGTCAGGTCCAAAGTCATACCGTCCATGCGCATACTCTCCTTCTAAAATACGTTTGAGGCACCAAACGATGCCTCAAACGTAACCAATATCTATGATGCTGAGAGGCTCTCGCACCTACACACGGCGCTTGAGCTGAGCTCCGCCTTCGCCGGGCATAAGACGGCGAGCGTCGAAGACCGAGTCGACACTGCTGATGGAAGCCAGCAGCGGATCCAAGCCACTCGCGTCCGAGATCTCGACCATAAAGCGCAGGGTTGCAATACCCTCGCGGTTGGTCGATGTGGCGGCAGAAAGGATATTGCCGCCCGCATCGCCAATGGCAATGGTGACATCCTTGAGCAGGCCCATGCGGTCCAGGCACTCGACCACGATCTCGACCTGGAAGAGGGTGTCGGCAGCGCCGTCCCACTCCACATCGATCATGCGCTCGGGATGTTCCATAAGACCCTTGACGTTGGGGCAGTTGGCGCGATGCACCGAAACGCCACGACCGCGCGTGATGAAGCCGACGATGTCGTCGCC